>NZ_JBIAGA010000010.1:0-231413 GCF_042869555.1 Nocardiopsis sp. NPDC006938
GGCAGCCGCAGCGATGCCATCAAAGGTTCGAACATGGTGCTGTCCCCGCGCTGGCCTGGGGTGGTGGCCAGCACCAGGGGACGCCTGTGCTGGTCCGCGAGCAGGTGGATCTTGGTGGTCAGTCCGCCCCGGGAGCGTCCGAGCGCTTCGACCCCGTCCGGTTCCTCCCGCGCTGCGTCCCCTTTTTCGCGGCCCCGGCAGCGTGCTGGTGGGCGCGTACGGTGGTCGAGTCGATGCTCGCGATGAGCTCTTCGCCGCTGTTGGCGTCGATGCGCAGCCGGTCGGCGATCCTTTGCCAGGTGCCGTCGATGGACCAGCGGCGGTGGCGTCCGGCGGCGGTCTCCCAGGGCCCGTAGCGCTCTGGTAGGTCCCGCCAGGGGATGCCAGTGCGGGCACGGAACAGGATCGCGTTGATGACCTTGCGGTGATCGGCCCACTTCTTGCCCTTGGCAGGGTCGGCGGGCAGGAGCGGGGCGAGCAGGGCCCACTCGGCATCGGTGAGTTCATGACGGCCAGACACATCGACCACGATGCCAGCGCAGACCCTGCTCCACTCCCAACTTCTAAAAAACAGTGCCTAGTCCTGTTCGGGCCGGTTCGGCCTGCGCCGGTCCGGTTCGAAGATGGAGTTGACCAGGTCGGTGCACCACTTGAGCAGTTCGAGGTCGCGCAGCGGCTTGCCGCCCAGCCCTCCCGCCTTCGGGACCGGCACGAGCAGCGTCTTCGTGGCCTCCTTCCGGATCGCCCGGGGGTACATGCGCCGCAGCCGCAGCTCCTGCGACTCGCGCAGCTCCACCGGGGAGAACCGGATCTGGTTGCCCTGCATGACCACGTCGGCCAGGCCCGCGGACTTGGCCAGCACCCGGAACCGCGCCACCGCCATGAGGTTGTCCACCGGCTGCGGCGGTGCGCCGTAGCGGTCGGTGAGCTCCTCGTACGCGGCGAGGATGTCCTCCTCGCTGGTGACGCTGGCGATGCGCTTGTACGACTGGAGGCGCAGCCGCTCGCCCGGCACGTAGTCGTGCGGGATGTGCGCGTTGATGGGCAGCTCCACCTTGGTCTCGACCTCGGCGGCGGCCTCCGGGTCGCCCTTGAGCTCGGCCACGGCCTCGCCGACCATGCGCACGTACAGGTCGAAGCCCACGCCCGCGATGGTCCCGGACTGTTCGGCGCCCAGGATGTTGCCCGCGCCCCGGATCTCCAGGTCCTTCATGGCCACGTACATGCCCGCCCCGGTCTCGGTGTGCTGGGCGACGGTGGCCAGCCGCTCGTAGGCGGTCTCGGTGAGCGGGCGCTCCGGCGGGTACAGGAAGTACGCGTAGGCGCGCTCACGGCCCCGGCCCACCCGGCCCCGCAGCTGGTGCAGCTGGGACAGCCCGTAGGTGTCGGCGCGGTCGATGATCAGCGTGTTGGCGTTGGGCACGTCCAGGCCGGACTCGACGATGGTCGTGGAGACCAGTACGTCGAAGTTCTTCTCCCAGAAGTCGACCATGACCTTCTCGAGCTGCTGCTCGTTCATCTGACCGTGCGCGTAGGCCACCCGGGCCTCGGGGACCAGCCGCTTGATGGACGCCGCCACCTTGTCGATGGACGACACGCGGTTGTGCACGAAGAACACCTGTCCCTCGCGCATCAGCTCGCGCCGGATCGCCGCGGTGATCTGCTTGTCCTCGTAGGGACCCACGAAGGTGAGCACCGGGTGGCGCTCCTCGGGCGGGGTGAGGATGGTGGTCATCTCGCGGATGCCGGTCAGACCCATCTCCAGGGTGCGCGGGATGGGCGTGGCCGACATCGCCAGTACGTCCACCTGGGTGCGCAGCCGCTTCAGGGCCTCCTTGTGCTCCACGCCGAAGCGCTGTTCCTCGTCGATGATGACCAGGCCCAGGTCCTTGAAGCGGGTCTCTTGCGACAGCAGTCGGTGCGTGCCGATGACCACGTCGACCTCGCCGGAGCGCAGCCCCTCGCGGGTCAGCTCCACCTCGCCGTCGGTCTGGAACCTCGACATCGGCTTGACCGTGACGGGGAAGGACGCGTACCGCTCGGTGAACGTCGACAGGTGCTGCTGGACCAGCAGTGTGGTGGGTACCAGCAGCGCCACCTGCTTGCCGTCCTGCACCGCCTTGAATGCGGCGCGCACCGCCACCTCGGTCTTGCCGTACCCCACGTCGCCGCAGATCAGCCGGTCCATCGGGACCGACTTCGACATGTCCTTCTTGACCTCGTCGATGGCGGCCAGCTGGTCGGGCGTCTCCACGTAGGGGAAGGCGTCCTCCAGCTCGTTCTGCCACGGGGTGTCCGGACCGAAGGCGTGCCCGGGGGAGGCCTGTCGCGCCGAGTACAGGCGAATGAGGTCCCCGGCGATCTCGCGGACGACCTTGCGGGCACGGCTCTTGGCCTTGCTCCACTCGGCGCCGCCCATCTTGGACAGCGTCGGCGCCTCGCCGCCCACGTAGCGGGTGACCTCGCCGAGCTGTTCGGTCGGCACGAACAGGCGGTCGCCGGGCTGGCCGCGCTTGGACGGCGCGTACTCGATGAGCAGGTACTCGCGGGTGGCGCCCTGGATCTGGCGGCTGACCATCTCCAGGTACCGGCCCACGCCGTGCTGCTCGTGCACGACGTGGTCGCCGGGCTTGAGCTGGAGGGGGTCGACCGTGCCCTTGCGGCGGCTGGGCATGCGCCGCATGTCGCGGGTGGAGGACTTCTGCCCCACGAGGTCGGTCTCGGTGAGGACCACCGTGCGCACCGACCGCAGCAGGAACCCGTGGTCGACCAGTCCCGTCGTGACGGTGGCGACGGCCTCCTTGGGTGGCTCGGCCAGGTCGGCGGCGAGGGAGGCGCCCAGGCCGGCGTCACGGAGCATCGCCACCAGCCGCTCGGCGGGCCCGTGCCCCTGGGTGACCAGCACGACGCTCCAGTTGTCGTGCAGCCAGCCCTTGACGTCGGCCAGGGCGCGCTCGGTGTCGCCCCGGTAGGAGTCGGCGGGGACCGCGCCCACCACGACCGCGTCGTCCTCCTCTCCGGCGTCCTGGGCGGGGGAGCCCTCACCGGCGCTGAAGGGGGTCAGGCCCCACCAGGGCAGGTCGAGGTCCGCGGCGACCGAACGCAGCTCGGAGATGGACATGTAGGCGGACTCGCCGAGGTCGATGGGGGCCTCGCCGCCCGAGGCCGCGTTGATCCAGGACGCGTCGAGGAACTCGGCGCTCGTGGCCTCCAGTTCCACGGCGCGGGTGCGGATGCGCTCGGGGTCGCAGCCCACCACCATGGCGTTCTCGGGCAGGTACGCCAGGAACGGTTCCATGCGGTCGGCGAGCACGGGGGCGAACGCCTCCATGCCCTCCACGGCCACGCCGTCGGCGATCTTGGAGAGCACCTCGGCCAGCGAGGGGTGTTCGGCGGCCAGCGCGCGGGCGCGTTCGCGCACGGTGTCGGTGAGCAGCAGTTCGCGGCAGGGCGGGGCGAACAGGCCGGAGGCGGCCCGCGACCCGGCGTCCTCGCCGGGGGAGATGGAGCGCTGGTCGGCGACCTGGAAGTACCTGATGTCCTCGACGGTGTCGCCCCAGAACTCCAACCGGAGCGGGTGTTCCTCAGTGGGCGGGAAGACGTCCAGGATGCCGCCGCGCACGGCCATGTCGCCGCGCTTCTCCACCAGGTCCACACGGGCGTAGCCGGTGTTGGTCAGGGCCGCGACCACGTCCTCCAGGGAGGCGTCGTCCCCCGGGCGGATGCGCACCGGTTCGAGGTCGCCGAGCCCGGCGACCAGGGGTTGCAGGACGCTGCGGACCGGGGCGACCACCACGCGCAGGGGCGTGGTGAGCGGGTCGGCGGGGTCGGGGTGCGCGAGTCGGCGCAGGACCGCCAACCGCTGGCCCACGGTGTCCGAACGCGGGGAGAGCCGTTCGTGCGGCAGCGTCTCCCAGGCGGGGAAGAGCGCGACCGCGTCCTCGGGCAGCAGTGAGCCGAGCGCGTCGGTGAGGTCGGAGGCCTCCCGCTCGGTGGCGGTGACGGCGAGCACCGGTCGGCCCGCGCCCACCGGGGCGTCGGCCGCCAGCGCCCCCACCATGAAGGGGCGCAGCGCCGCCGGGGCGACGAGGTCGAGATGAGGATCGCCACCGCTGCGGGCGGTGTCGATCGCGCTGTGCAGTGCCGGGTCCCTGGAGACGTCGGCGAGAAGTCCAATGAGGCTCATAGCACCAAAAACTGGAAGTGGTCCGGTTCAGGAGTCGGGTCCTGCCCTGACGCCGACACCCGAGTGCGGCGGGCACGGTTGCCGCCGTCCCGCGAGGCGAGTGGGGACGGGTCCGTGTACGTGAACGGTGACGGTTGTGGGCGGCCGTGTGTGTGGATGGGCGTGACCACCCGGCTTCCCTCAGCTTATCCAGTACCACCGTCGCGCGCGGGTCGGGCGGCGAGGTGGGCGGTTCGGCGGCCGTGCGGCCGCAACCGGTCCACGGCCGGAGACGACCGCGGTGATCACATGCCACAGAACCCGTTCCGAGCTGCTGGTATTCCTCAGGGACGGGTTCGGCGCCGGGGTGCGGCCCCCGGCGGGCATACGCTGGACGCTGCTGTCCAGGCCCGGTACGGGTCGGGGAAGGTCGCGGGAAGAGGAGACGCGTGGTGGGTGCCCACAGTCAGGGAAGAGGTCCGGCGGCGAACGCCGGAGGGCCGGGCGCGCCGGCCTTCGCTCCAGGTCCGGACGGTCTCGCCCACCTGGAGCTGATCCTGAGCGGGGCCTACCCGCTGCCCGGCTTCATGACCCGGGAGCAGGCGGAGTCGGTGGCCGGGCGCGGACGCCTGCCCGACGGCCGCCCCTGGCCGGTTCCGGTCACCCTGGAGGTGCCCGAGGAGGTGGCGGGGAACGCGCGGCTCACCCTCACCGACCTGGAGGGGGCGCCGCTGGCGGAACTGGCGGTACGTGAGCGCTGGGAGTCCACCGGCGAGGACGGGGCGACCCTGCACCACCTCGCCGGTGACGTGAGCCTGCTGGGGCCGCCCGCCTACGGTGTCCTGCGCGAGCTGAGGTCCACCCCAGCCGAGGTGCGCGCCCAGCGGGGACTGGAGCCCTCCTCGGGGCGCCCCCTGCTCGCGGTGGTCACCGACCGGCCGTTGCACCACCGCGCCCTGCACCAGATCCGTGCCGAGGCCGACGCGCTGGGACGCGGCGGCGAACGGGCCGGGGTCCTGGTCGTCGTCGACGCCGGACTGCACGACGAGGGCCTGGCCACCGCCGTGCTGGCCGCGGAACCGCTGCTGCCGCCCCGGTCCGGGTTCGTCGTGGTCACGCTGCCGCGCTCCGCGTCCCGGGCCGCGGGGGCGCTGGGCGGAACCTGGAGCGAACGGGACGCCGCGCTGGCCGCCCACGTGGCCGCCGCGTACGGCGCCACCCACATGCTGCTGGAAGCGGGCGGGCGGGCGCCCGAGACCGAGCGGGTCATGGCACTGAAGCCGCCGTTGACCGTCCTGGACCCCGAGCCCTGGCGCTACGACGCGGACGCGGACCTGTGGAAGCCCCGCACCCGCGTGGACCCGCGCGCCGTCCGCGCGGAGCCCACAGACGAGGAGGTCGCGGCCGAGCTCGCGCACGGCCGGGAACTGCCCTCGTGGTTCACCCCGGCCCGGGTGGGCGCCGAGCTCGCCCGGCTGCGACCGGCCCGTACCCGGCGCGGCCTCACCCTGCTGTTCACCGGCCTGTCCGGTTCGGGCAAGTCGACCATCGCGCGGGGGGTGAGCGACGGCGTCCGGCGTTCCGGGCGTACGGTGAGCCTGCTCGACGGCGACGTGGTGCGACGGGTGCTTTCGAAGGGCCTGACCTTCTCCCGTGCGGACCGGGAACTGAACATCCGGCGCATCGGTTTCGTGGCAGCCGAGATCACCCGGCACGGCGGGGTGGCGGTGTGCGCGCCGATCGCGCCGTACGCGGCCGGGCGGGCCGAGGTCCGTGCCATGGTGGAGGAGTTCGGGGACTTCTTCCTGGTGCACGTCGCCACACCCCTGGAGGAGTGCGAGGCGCGTGACCGCAAGGGCCTGTACGCGCAGGCCCGGGCGGGGGAGATCCCCGAGTTCACCGGTGTCTCCGACCCCTACGAGGAACCGACCGACGCCGACCTGGTGGTCGACACCGTCGGCGCGGACCCCGCCGAGTCCGTGGCCCTGGTGCTGGACGCCTTGCGCGGGGGCGGTTGGCTCCCCGACTCCGACCAGCACGTGAGTGAGGACCGATGACGAGCGACACCCCGACCCCTCCGGTGCCCGGGCACCGGGTGCTGCGCCTGGTCGAGGTGATGGAGACGCTGCGCCGGGAGTGCCCGTGGGACAGCGCCCAGACCCACGCGTCCCTGGCGAGGTTCCTGATCCAGGAGTCGTACGAGACCCTGGAGACCATCGAGGAGGGCGACTACCCGCGGCTGAGCGAGGAGCTCGGGGACGTCCTGCTCCAGGTGGTCTTCCACGCCGCGATCGGCGCCGAGCGCCCCGAGGGCGACCCCGCCCGCTTCACGGTGGACGACGTCGCCGACGCCATCATCGACAAGATGACCCGGCGCCACCCGCACGTGTTCGGCGGGGCGGACGTGTCGGGGGCCGACGAGGTGCGGTCGAACTGGGAGGCCATCAAGGCGGCCGAACGGGCGGAGCGGGCCCGGGCCGCCGGGGGCACCGGGGAGACGTCGGTACTCGACGGGGTGCCCTTCGCCCAGCCCGCCGTGCTGTTGGCCTACGAGCTCCAGAAGCGGGCCGTGCGCAACGGACTCCCCGCCGACCTGGTGGGCGACGACGGGGCCGAGGGCGGGGAGCTGTTCGCCGCCGTGGCCCTCGAACGCGGTGAGGGCCGGGACCCGGAGACGGACCTGCGCGCCGCCGCCCGACGCTTCGACGCCCGCGTGCGGGCGGCGGAGGGGGCGGCCCGCGCCGACGGTCACGAGCCCCGTGAGCTGGGCGAGGAGCAGTGGCGCACCTACTGGTCGAAGGCGGGCGAGTGGACGTGAGGCGAAGACGGCCCCGTCCGGTCGGTGATCCCGACACACGGGAAGGGTGGGAGTGCGCGGAACCAACCCGAGGGTGATCTCCTGACCCGAATCCAGGTGGGTCAGCTCAGGAGACCGGCGCTTCACCGGGCCATGGAAACCAGAGCCACCGGGCAGCAGGAACGCGCAACCCGGCGTTCTCACCGGCTTCAGGGAGAGAACGAGGCCTGTTGAGCGTGGTGTGCCGCTCCGCCAGGATGAGTCGCTGGAGACCGGCCGAGTGGCATCCGTCTCTACACTCCGTCCCAGTGGTCGTATTCGAGACGTGAGGCTCGTTCGCCTTCGCTCATATCCTGTTGTCGCGGGGCGCGCCACCACCAGTGACTGTCCGGGACCCAGTTCGGAATCTCCTCTTCCCGGACGGGTGGGGCCTCGTCGGAGACCTCTCTGAGGGTCTGATCGATGTCGGCGATCTCTTCGCTGAATCCCTCGAGTACGACCGCGCTTTCGGCCTGACTCCACGCCGCGAACTCGTCGTCGAAGACCTGGAGGACGGACCGCATCAGACAGGCTCGTGCGTATCCGTTAAGTCTGCCGAGCTCCGCGTAGTCAGAGCAATCTCCCAAGTAGCGATAGAGGCCCGCGAAGTTTGGTTCGCCGGAGATGAGTCGGGTGAGACGGGTCCGAAATTCGTCAACTTCACCAGTGGGGACGTGGGAAGACGACAAGTGGAGTGACAGGGGAACCACGAGGCTGAGAGCTGTCCCTACTCTGGTGTTCGCCTCCGTATCCTCGCTTTCGAGGCTCTCAATGATCGCGTGCATGTAGTTTCGAGGGTGGTCGAAGTCTGGCATCGTGTTCCATCGTCCCCACGCATGATCACATCTTGCCCAAAGTCAGGACTAGAACCCGCCCATTGGGGGTGGGCCGGAAGTCGCGCCTTGACCGATCCAGGCTTTCCCTCGTCGCACCTGACCGGACCGGCCCGCCTCAGCGGTCCCGGACCCCGTGCGGCAGGTTCCGCACATTGATCACCTCGGTGGAGGGGTCGCTCGGGGCCAGACCCGAACTGAACGACTCCTGCGGGCGGCGGGCGGTCTCGCTGATGGTCAGCAGCAGGCCCACGATCAGCCAGTTGGCCATCAGCGCCGACCCGCCCGCCGACAGGAACGGGGTGGTCATCCCGGTGAGCGGGATGATCAGCGTGGCCCCGCCGAGCACGATGAACACGTCGAACGCGGTGATGAATCCGTAGCCCAGCGCGGTGAGCTTGAGGAACACGTCCCTGCACCCCAGGGAGACGCGCAGGGCGCGCTGGGCGAAGAGCAACAGCAGGGTGAGCACGGCCAGGAGCCCGGTCAGGCCGAGCTTCTCGCCGACCGATACCAGGATGAGGTCGCTGTCCGCGGCGAACAGGTTCTGTGCCTGCCCGTCGTGGAAGCCGGTGCCGAGCAGTCCGCCGTAGGCGAGGGCGATCATGCCCTCCACCACCTGGAAGCTGCCGCCCTCGCTGTGGTAGACCTCCGGGTCGAACGCGTTCAGCCAGATCCGCACACGGTTCTGCACGTGGCCGAATACGAGGTAGGCGACGTACGCCCCGGCGGAGAACGCCACGAGCCCGATCAGCACCCAGGACTTGCGGGCGGTCGCCGCGTAGAGCACCGCCAGGAACGTGCCGAACAGCAGCAGGGAGGTGCCCAGGTCCTTGGTGCCCACGAGCAGCAGGATCGCCACGCCCCAGCCCACCGCCATGGGCGCGAGGTCGCGGGCGCGCGGCGCGCTGAACACCTTCACGCCGCCGATCCGGAAGGTCCGGGTGACCAGTGCCATCACGTCGCGCTGTCGTCCCAGGTAGGAGGCCAGGAAGATCACCAGCAGCACCTTGGCGAACTCCGAGGGCTGCATGGTGAACGGGCCGAGCATGATCCACCGCCGGGCGCCGAGCACCTCGTGTCCCAGGGGGGACAGCGGCAGCAGCAGCAGGACCAGTGCGGCCAGGGCGATCAGGTAGGTGTACATGGTCAGGCGCCGCGGCTGCCGGACGAACGCGATGGCGGCGGCGCACAGGACCATGCCGACCAGCGTCCACATCAGCTGCCGGTCGGCCTCGCTGTACCCGGGCGCGGTGGCGCGGGTCATCTGGAGCGCCCAGATCATGGTGATGCCGAGCCCGCTCAGCGCGGTCGCCACGGGGAGCAGGACGGGGTCGGCGTAGGGCGCCACGAACCGCATCAGCACGTGCAGTGCCAGGGCCCCGGCGCCGAGCACCGTACCGTAGACCAGCACACGGGTGTCGACGCCGTCGGTGACCGCGAGCGACGCGGAGAGCAGGGCCGCGAAGGTCGCCCCGATCGAGGCGAGCAGCAGCGCGAGTTCGGCGCGTCTTTGCCGTGCGGGGCGCAGTGCCCCGTCCGCCGGTTCGGTCCGCGGGTTGGCCATGTTCGTCCTCTACCGTTCACACGCGGGGCCATGGCTTCCGGGCGAGGGTGGGGGGACGGGTGGCCCTCAGGAGGAACTATAGACACGGGCCGGGGTCTGGCAAGGAGATCGGCCACTTCCGGGCGGTTCGGTTGAGACCTGGAGACGGGGCACGTCGAGGTCGATTCCTTCGGCGGCCCGCTCCGCTCGCTCGTGGAACCACTGCGCCGCGACGCGGAGGACCTGGTGCGGAGGTTCGGTGGTGGGGCCGACGATCCGCGTGAGGTGCTGGGGGCCTACTTCGACCTCTGTGTGTGCCACGGCACCCTCATGCGGGCCCTGCTCAACGACCTGGGCTCGCTCAACGAGGTCGGCCTGGTCGACCTGATCATGGACTGGCGGCGCCGGTTGGACGCCGCACTGGTCGGCGAGGCCCGGGAACCCCCGCCCGCATGGGCGCGAT
This sequence comes from Nocardiopsis sp. NPDC006938, assembly GCF_042869555.1. NCBI lineage: Bacteria > Bacillati > Actinomycetota > Actinomycetes > Streptosporangiales > Nocardiopsidaceae > Nocardiopsis > Nocardiopsis sp. NPDC006938. The sequence goes on from NZ_JBIAGA010000010.1 coordinate 9,844, forward strand.
GGTAGCCCTCGGGGGCATCCAGGACGTAGCCGTCATGTTCCCGCCGGAGGAGGCGGCCGCCCACCGTGAGACCGCGGTGGCGATCGCCCAGGCCGCTCTCAGGGCTGGGGAGACCCGTATGGACTAGACCAATCCGGGTGGGCGGGCACCCACGACCGGCACGGGTGTCGCTAGTCTCGTGTCCGGGCCCGGGAACTGTGGGCCCAGACACCGAAGAGACGGAGAGATCGTGGCGTCCATCGAGTCAGTCCAGGCGCGGGAGATCCTTGACTCCCGGGGCAACCCGACAGTCGAGGTCGAGGTCCTGCTCGACGACGGGACCATCACCCGCGCTGGTGTCCCCAGCGGTGCCTCCACCGGCAAGTTCGAGGCGGTCGAGCTGCGTGACGGCGGCGACCGGTACGGCGGCAAGGGCGTGACCAAGGCCGTCACCGCCGTCAACGACGAGATCGCCGACGAGCTGCTCGGCCACACCCCCGACGAGCAGCGCATCATCGACCGCGCGCTGATCGACCTGGACGGCACCCCGGACAAGTCCCGGATCGGCGCCAACGCCATCCTGGGCACCTCCCTGGCCGTCGCCAAGGCCGCCGCGGAGGAGGCCGGTCTGCCGCTGTTCCGCTACATCGGCGGTCCCAACGCGCACGTCCTGCCCGTGCCGATGATGAACATCCTCAACGGTGGCGCGCACGCCGACAGCAACGTCGACATCCAGGAGTTCATGGTCGCGCCCATCGGCGCCCCGACCTTCTCCGAGGCCCTGCGCTGGGGCACCGAGGTCTACCACTCCCTCAAGTCGGTCCTGAAGTCGCACGGCCTGGGCACCGGTGTCGGCGACGAGGGCGGCTTCGCCCCCAACCTCGAGAGCAACCGCGCCGCCCTCGACCTGATCGTCGAGGCGATCGAGAAGGCCGGCTACAAGGTCGGCACCGACATCGCCCTGGCGCTGGACGTGGCCGCCAGCGAGCTGTTCTCCGACGGTGTGTACACCTTCGAGGGCAAGTCCCGCACGGCCGAGGAGATGGCCGCCTACTACGGTGAGCTCGTCGACGCCTACCCGCTGGTCTCCATCGAGGACCCCCTCGACGAGGAGGACTGGGACGGCTGGAAGAAGCTCACCGAGCAGCTCGGCGCCAAGGTCCAGCTGGTCGGCGACGACCTGTTCGTCACCAACCCCGAGCGGCTCCAGCGCGGCATCCTCGCCGACACCGCCAACTCGCTGCTGGTGAAGGTCAACCAGATCGGCACCCTCACCGAGACGCTGGACGCGGTCGCCCTCGCCCAGCGCAGCGGCTACACGGCGATGATCAGCCACCGCTCCGGCGAGACCGAGGACACCACCATCGCCGACATCGCGGTGGCCACCAACGCCGGGCAGATCAAGACCGGCGCCCCGGCACGCAGCGAGCGGGTCGCCAAGTACAACCAGCTGCTGCGCATCGAGGAGGAACTGGACGACGCGGCCGTCTACGCGGGCGTGTCGGCCTTCCCGAGGTTCGCCAAGCGCGGCTAGTCTGCCCCAGTGTCCCGCGAAACCCAGCAGCCGCCCACAAAGGCCAAGAAGGCGACCAAAGCCGACAGGCCGGGGAGGGCCGCTGCCCGGAAGGGCGCCGAGCGTGCCCCGAAGGCGGGCGCGAAGGCGGGCACGAAGGGCTCCGGTGTGGGCCGCACCTCCAGGGTGCGGCCCATGCTCACCAGCCGGGCCGCCATCCTCGCGCTGGTGGTGTGCGTGATCGCGCTGAGCCTGGCCTACCCGCTGCGCGAGTACGTGATGCAGCAGTCGCAGATCGCGCAGCTCAAGGAGGACCGGGCCCGCATGGAGGAGAACGTGGCCCACCTCCAGGAGCGCGAGGAGGCGCTCACCGACGAGGACTACGTGGAACGCGAGGCCCGCGAGCGGCTCCACTACCAGTACCCCGGCGAGACCGCCTACATCGTCGTCCGTCCCGGGGCCGACGACGAGGCCGACGCCGGTCCGACCGCGCCCACCGAGCCCTGGTTCACCGAGCTGTGGCGTTCGGTGGAGGAGGCCGACGGCCCCGACCCCGACCGGGGTCTGTGAACCCGCCGCTGGCCATCTATGCTGGGCGGGACATGACTTCCGCAGATCAGCCCGTTCCGGGGCACACCGACGGCGGTCCCGCGTCCGAACGGGACCTCGCCGCCATCGAACTCCAGTTGGGCCGCCAGCCGCGTGGCGTCCGCGCGGTCGCCCACCGCTGCCCGTGCGGTCTCCCCGACGTGGTGAAGACCGCCCCCCGTCTGGAAGACGGCACCCCCTTCCCGACGTTGTACTACCTGACGTGCCCGCGCGCCGCCTCGGCGATCGGCCGTCTGGAGAACGAAGGCCGTATGCGCCGGATGCAGGAGCGCCTGGGCGAGGAGCCCGAGCTCCAGGAGGCCTACACCAGGGCGCACGAGTCCTACCTGGAGGAGCGCGCCGAGCAGGCCCGCGCCGACGGGTTGGAGCCGCTGCCCGAGGGGATGCAGAGCACCGGCGGGATGCCGACCCGGGTCAAGTGCCTGCACGCGCTGGTCGGTCACGAGCTGGCCGCGCCCGGCACCAACCCGTTCGGCGCGGAGGCGCTGGCCGAGCTGCCGGAGTGGTGGGCCAAGGGCCCGTGCGTGTGTGTCGACGAGAACGCCCCCGAGGGCGCTGAAGGGACGGACGCCTCATGAGCGGTGTCGCGGCGATCGACTGCGGAACCAACTCGATCAGGTTGCTGATCGCCGACGTGGTCTTCCTGGGCGACGACGAGGTCCAGGTGGTCGACGCCGACCGCCGGATGGAGATCGTGCGCCTGGGCCAGGGGGTCGACGAGACCGGCGCGTTCGCGCCCGAGGCCCTGGAGCGCACCTTCGAGGCGCTGCGCGGCTACGCCGAGGCCATCGAGGCGCACGGGATCGAGCTGGGACCGGACACGGTGCGTATGGTGGCCACCAGCGCGACCCGCGACGCCGGTAACCGCCAGGTCTTCGTGGACGGCGTCCGCGAGATCCTGGGGGTGGAGCCCGAGGTGGTCACCGGTCTGGACGAGGCCGAGCTGTCCTTCGTGGGCGCCACGGCCGAGCTGGAGGCGCTGGCGGCCGAGGGCGAGGCGAGCGAGGACCTCGCTCCGCCGTTCCTGGTGGTCGACATCGGCGGGGGCTCCACGGAGTTCGTACTCGGCGGCCTGGACGACGACGAGGACCTGGTGCGGGCGGCCCTGTCGGTGAACGTCGGCTGCGTGCGCATGAGCGAGCGCCACCTGCGCGACGACCCGCCCACGAAGGAGCAGGTGGAGGCGGCCACGGCCGACATCGACGCCGCCCTGGACGAGGTGGAGAAGGTCGTTCCGCTGCGGGAGGCCGGTTCGGTGGTGTGCGTGGCCGGGACCGCCACGACGGTGGCCGGGATCGCGCTGGACCTGCCGGAGTACGACTCCGAGCGCATCCACCACACGCGGGTGTCCGCGGAGGACCTGGAGCGGATCACCGGTGAGCTGCTGGTCTCGCGGCACGCGGAGCGGTCGGAGATCGGGGTCATGCACCCGGGCCGGGTGGACGTGATCGCGGCGGGCGCCCTCGTACTGTCCCGCGTGCTGGCGCGCACCGGCGCGGACCACTTCACGGCGAGCGAGCACGACATCCTCGACGGTGTCGCGTGGAGTCTCATCGCGCCCGAGTAGAAATCCGGGCAAACTAGTACTGAACAGGACATAGTCTCCTCGAAAGGGACCTTCGGGTGCTCCGGAGGGGCCTTTCGAGGGGGTCCGACAGGGCCCCCGGGTGAGACGTGTCACCTCGGAAGACCCTTGTGAACGCATTCACAACCCGTCTGACCTGCATTAATGCCCTCCCCTCGCACGTGGGGATGGTCGGAAGGTGGGCGAATGTGAACCTTCTCTGCGGGGAGGGGCTTGTGAAAGAATGCACAAGCAACCTTCCACAGTGTCGGGAGCAAGAACCACGGCTCAGCGGGCCCCGGTCGGGGGATCGAGGAACGTGACAGCCTTCGCGGCCCTTGAGGCAAGGGCGCCAAAGATGAACCGTTAGGGCGGAAATGCGATGACCGAGAGCAGGAACTACCGGCTGGTGCACGGCGGCGGGGACGAGGCGGAGATCCCGCACATCCTCATCGTCGGTGGCGGTTACCTCGGGATGTACACCGCAAGGCGACTGGAGAAGAAGCTCGGGACCGGTGAAGCCCGCATCACCGTCATCGACCCGAACTCCTACATGACCTACCAGCCCTTCCTGCCCGAGACGGCCGCCGGGAACATCTCCCCGCGCAACGTCGTCGTCCCCCTGCGCAAGGTCTTCGACCGCGTCCGCGTGCTGGGCGGCCGCGTCGTGCGCATCGACCACGCCGACAACACGGTCCGCTACGAGCCCAACGTCGGTGAGCCCGAGACGCTCCACTACGACTACCTCGTGATGGCGGCCGGAGCGGTCTCGCGCACCCTGCCCATCCCCGGCCTCGCCGAGTGGGGCATCGGCATCAAGACCGTCGAAGAGGCGGCCTACCTGCGCAACCACGTGCTCAACCAGCTCACCATCGCCGACTCCACCGACGACGCGGACGTGCGCGCCAAGGCCCTCAACTTCGTGTTCGTCGGCGGCGGGTTCGCCGGAGCCGAGGCCATCGCCGAGCTGGAGGACATGGTCCGCGACGCGGTCCGCCTCCACCCGTCGATCGACCAGAGCGACGTGAACTTCTACCTCATCGAGGCCGCGGACAAGATCCTGCCCGAGGTCGGGCCCGAGGTCGGCGGCAAGGCGCTCAACCAGCTCCGTCGGCGCGGTATCGACGTCCGGCTCAAGACCTTCCTCGAGTCGGCCACCGACCAGCGCGTCAAGCTCAGCGACGGCACCGAGTTCGACGCGGGCACCCTCGTGTGGACCGCGGGTGTCAAGCCCAGCCCCGTCGTCTCCGCCAGCGACCTGCCGCTCGGTCCCAAGGGCCACGTCGACACCAGCGAGTACCTCACCGTCAACGGCACGGACAACGTCTTCGCCGGCGGTGACAACGCCCAGGTCCCCGACGGCAACGGCGGCTACTACCCGCCCAACGCCCAGAACGCGGTCCGCCAGGCGCCGGTCCTCGCCGACAACGTCATCGCGACCCTGCGCAACGGCCAGCTCAAGGCCTACCGGCACAAGAACCTCGGCGCCGTCGCCGGACTCGGCCTGCACAAGGGTGCCGCCCAGCTGTTCGGCAAGATCAAGCTCAACGGCCGCCTCGCCTGGTACGCGCACCGCTCCTACCACCTGCTCGCGGTGCCGACCTTCAACCGCAAGCTCCGGGTCCTCTCCGACTGGACGCTCGCCTTCTTCCTGCGCCGCGACTTCGCCGCGCTCCCGGAGATGTCCGAGCCCCGCCAGGCCTTCGAGGAGGCCAGCCAGCCCCAGGTCGAGGACGGGCGCCTGCGCCGCGTCAGCTGACCCGGCCGGGCCCGAACCCGAACGAAACGACCGGCTTCCTCGGGAAGCCGGTCTTTTCGTGTCCCCATCTGGCCAAGCCGAACCAAAGTGGGCAATCGGCCCGGCCGGTATGATGGGCACGCCCTCGTAGCCCAATGGAAGAGGCAGGCCCCCTAAAAGGGTCACAAGTGTCGGTTCGAGTCCGACCGGGGGTACCAGTGTTCTCCCGCACCTCCGCTCTTCGGTGCGGTGCGTGATCGGGCGTGTTTGCTTTGGGCCTCCGCTTCGCTTCGGCCCGTGTTCGGGCGCCCGAGTAGCCAGGGACTTCTTCATCCTCGTCTACGCCTGACGCTCGTTCCTCGCTAGCGGCTTGACTCGTCTTGCAGAACCCTGGCGGCGCCCGAACGGGCACCCCCAGTGGCGGAGGTGCACGGTCGGGGCTCACGGCCCGCGGCGGAGGCGCGCGGTCGGGGCTCACGGTTGGGGTTGAGGTGCGGGTGGGGCTCACGGGCTGGCCGGGGACCCGGGTGCGGATCAGCCCTGTTCCATGAGGAGCTGGAGCTGGGTGAACAGGCGCTCACCCGGGTCGGACAGGTCGATCCCGCTCACCGACGCGGCGCGGCGCACCCGGTACCGGAGCGTGTTCGGGTGGATGTGCAACCGCTCGGCGGCGGCCCGGGCGTCGCCGAAGGCCTCCAGGTAGGCGAGCAGCGAGTGCACGAGGTCGGCGCCGCCCGCCTGGTCGTACTCGATCAACCGGCTCACCCGGGGGTCGCGCAGTGACGGGTCGGCGCGCAGGTGCGCCAGGGTCTCGCTGATCAGCACCCGCGAGCGCACGTCGGAGATGGTGGCCACCTCCCAGTCCGTACCGCCGTCCAGGTCGCGGCTCATGGCGTCGAGCACCCGGTCGGCCTCGGCCCGTGACTCGGGCACGTCGCGCAACCGCTCCACCAGCGACCCCACCGCCGCCTGTACGCGCAGGCCCAGTGCGGCCCGCGCCGCGGCCACCGTCTTGCGGGTCAGCGCCAGCACCGACTGCTCCACCCCGCGCCAGCCGTCCCCGCTCGGGGTCCGGGTCAGGTCCGGAAGCAGCACGTACACGCGGCCGTCGAGCTCGGTCACCAGCGAACTGCGCCGGTAGGCGGCGGTGTGCACCGACACCAGGTCGATGAGCTGGCGGCGGCGCAGCTCGCGCACGGGCCGGTCGGCGGGCTCGGCGTCGCCCACCGGCTCCGCCTCGCCGCCGGTCAGGGAGAAGGCCGCCACCAGGGCGGCCCGCTCGGCGTGCACCTGGACGGTGTCGGCCAGGGCGCTCGCGTCGATGCGCCCCTCCAACAGGCTCGACAACAGGTCCTCGCGCAGCCGGAGCCCCGCACTGGTCTGGGTGCGCTGGCGGATCATCTGGAGCGCGGTCGTGCGGGCGGCGCCGAGCAGGGCCTCCTCCGCGTGCCCGGACAGCGGTTGGGAACCCTCCTGCACCCAGATGGAACCCAGCGGCTGGCGGCCCGCGTGGATGCCGACGGCCAGGCGGCGGCGGATACCGAGTTCGGGGTGCTCCTCGATCCGCACCACCTCCTCGCCCGCGCGCAGCTTGGTGAACACCCCCCACTCGCGTAGCAGAGCCAGATAGGACTCCGGGCCCTGGCGGCCGAGCACGGACAGACGCCGCAGCTCGTCGACCTCGGCGCCGCTGGAGTAGGCCAGCACGCGGCTGGCCGCGTCCTCGATGCTGACCAGGCCGCCGGTGAGCTGCGCGATGGTCTGCGCCATGGAGAACAGGTCGCCGGTGGCCTCGCCCAGATCCTCCGAGGCGGTCAACCGGGCGTCGTCCACGATGCTCTGACACACCGACTGGAGCTGGTCCCAGCGCACCTCGGGGCGGACCGCGAGCAGGGCCATCCCGCTGTCCTCGGCCTCGGCGCGCAGCGTGCGCAGCTCGTCCGCGCCGGGCCGGGAACGCCCCCGCGCCTCGCCGGACGGCGGGATGGTCTCCTCGGCGGGCCCGTGGCCCCCGGCCTTGACCGCGACCGCGGTCGCCCCCTGCGCGGCCAGGGCTCGGACCAGGCGTCGGGCGGCTCCGCCGCGCACGCCGATGAGCAGCACCAGGTCACCCTCGCGCGCCTCCACACGGTCCTCAGGGTCGATGATCACGACGTTGTCCACCTGGACATCGAGCCCGTCCGGTGCGGCGGCGACGTCCACGATCGGGTCACCGAGGGCCAGGAGGAGCCTGCGCAGGGGCAGCCCCGCGCCCTCGTCCGTGTGTTCTCCTGATTGACCTGGCATGATGTTCGTCCTCACCGGTCGGTCCGGGGACCGACACTAGCGGAGCGCCGGAGGCGGGGTGACGGATCGAGCGGCGGCGCGTGTGCCAGGGTTTGTTCTGGTGAACAAAGAGGACCAGTAAAGAGTGGCCCGTCCCACAAGGTCACCGGAGCCCGCTTCTGGGACTGTTGAATCAGTCAACCCTGCTCAGACAGGGACATTCTTCCAGGGAGGTGCCCATGGACGCCGTGACCAACGTCCCGCAGCCGGTGAACGAACCCGTTCTCACCTACGCGCCCGGGAGCGCCGAGCGCGCCGAGCTCGTCGCCAAGCTCGAAGAGCTCGGCCGGGAGAGCATCGACCTGCCGATGCGCATCAACGGTGAGAGCCGTATGGGTGGCGGCGACCCGATCGACGCCGTCCAGCCGCACAACCACGCGTCGGTCCTGGGCACCATGCGCAACGCCACCCACCAGGACGCCCGCGACGCCATCGCCGCCGCGAAGGCCGCCGCTCCCGCCTGGCGCGCCATGTCCTTCGACGACCGCGCCGCGATCATCCTCCGCGCCGCCGAGCTGCTTGCCGGCCCCTGGCGCGCCACCATCAACGCCGCCACCATGCTCGCCCAGTCGAAGACCGTCCAGCAGGCGGAGATCGACTCGGCCTGCGAGCTCATCGACTTCTGGCGCTTCAACGTCTCCTACGCCCGTCAGCTCATGGAGCAGCAGCCCCTGAGCGTGCGCGGCGTGTGGAACCGCATGGAGCAGCGTCCGCTGGAGGGGTTCGTCTACGCGATCACCCCCTTCAACTTCACCGCCATCGCGGGCAACCTCCCCACCGCCCCCGCCCTCATGGGCAACGTGGTCGTGTGGAAGCCGTCCCCGACCCAGCAGTTCTCCGCCGAGCTCACCATGCGCCTCCTGGAGGAGGCCGGGATGCCCCCCGGCGTCATCAACATGGTCACCGGTGACGGCCTGGCCGTGTCGGACATCGCGCTCAACGACCCCGAGCTGGCCGGCGTGCACTTCACCGGTTCCACCAAGACCTTCCAGCACCTGTGGAAGAGCGTCGGCGAGAACATCTCCAACTACCGCTCCTACCCGCGCATCGTGGGCGAGACCGGCGGCAAGGACTTCATCGTCGCCCACTCCTCCGCTGACCCGGAGATCCTGCGCACCGCCATCGTGCGCGGCGCCTTCGAGTACCAGGGGCAGAAGTGCTCCGCCGCCTCGCGCGCCTTCGTCGCCCGCTCCGTGTGGGAGAAGACGCGCGACGACCTGGTCGCCGAGACCGAGGCCCTGACCATGGGCGACGTCACCGACCTGTCGAACTTCGTCGGCGCCGTCATCGACCGTCGCTCCTTCGACAAGCTCGCCAAGGTCCTGGAGGACGCCAAGTCCGACCCGACCCTGGAGATCATCGCGGGCGGCACCGCCGACGACTCGGTGGGCTACTTCGTGCGCCCCACCATCATCGAGGGCACCGACCCCACCAACGACGTGTTCCGCACGGAGTACTTCGGCCCGATCATCGCCGTCCACGTCTACGAGGACGACGAGTTCGAGGACGTCCTCAAGATCGTCGACGAGGGCTCCGCGTACGCCCTGACCGGCGCCATCCTGGCCAACGACCGCTCCGCGGTGGCCAAGGCGACCGAGGCCCTGCGCTTCACGGCGGGCAACTTCTACATCAACGACCGCCCGACCGGCTCCATCGTCGGTCAGCAGCCCTTCGGCGGCGGTCGCGCCTCCGGCACCAACGACAAGGCCGGTTCCGCCCAGAACCTGTCCCGCTGGGCCAGCCCGCGCGCCATCAAGGAGACGTTCGTCGCGCCGACGGTCTCCTCCTACCCCCACCAGGGGTAGTCACCGGCGGCCGCGCCCCTCCTCCGTCCGGAGGGCCCGCCGCCACCACGGGGCCCGCTCCCGCGCCGTCCGGCGCCGGGTGCGGGCCCCGACCCCCCGAGACCCACAGCGCGGCCGGCCCACCGGCCGCGCGTATCGTCCGCGCCAGCCCCACCGGCTCGCGCACGTCTCTTCGAGGTCACCATGCTTCGCAAGCCCCTGCTGCTCGCCGCCAGGTCCGCGACCTGCCGCACGATCGTCGAGCGCACTCCCATGACCCGGGCCATGGTCTCGCGCTTCGTCGCGGGCTCCACCCAGGAGGAGGCCCTGCCGGCCGTCCACGAGCTGGCCAAGGACCGGTACGTCACCCTGGACTTCCTCGGTGAGGACACCACCGACCTGTCGCAGGCCACCGCCACCGTGACCGCCTACCAGGACCTGCTCGCCGCACTCGGCGAGGCCGGGCTGGGAGACCGTGCCGAGGTGTCGGTCAAACTGTCGGCCGTCGGTCAGTTCCTGAACGAGGACGGCGAGAAGATCGCGCTGGAGAACGCGCGCCTGATCGCCGAGGCCGCCCAGGCGATCGGCACCACGGTGACCCTCGACATGGAGGACCACACCACCACCGACTCCACGCTGGGCATCCTGCGCGACCTGCGCGAGGACTTCCCGTTCGTGGGCGCGGTGCTCCAGGCCTACCTGCGCCGTACCGAGGCCGACTGCCGCGACCTCAGCGGCGCGGGCTCCCGCGTGCGCCTGTGCAAGGGCGCCTACGACGAGCCCGAGTCGGTCGCCTTCCGCGACAAGCACGAGGTCGACAGGGCGTACGTGCGTGCGCTCAAGGTCCTCATGGCGGGCGACGGCTACCCGATGGTGGCCTCGCACGACCCGCGCATGGTCGCCATCGCGGGCGAGCTGGCCGCTCTCAACGACCGCGGCGCGGACGACTACGAGTACCAGATGCTCTACGGCATCCGGGACGGCGAGCAGGTCCGCCTGGCCGCCGAGGGCAAGCGGATGCGCGTCTACGTCCCCTACGGCGACGAGTGGTACGGCTACTACATGCGCCGTCTGGCCGAGCGTCCGGCCAACATGCTCTTCCTCGCGCGGTCCCTGGTGACCCGCAACTAGCAGAGCGACCGCGCCCCCGGGGCGACGGGTGGACGGGCCCGCGCCGGTACGACCGGCGCGGGCCCGTTTCGCAACGGTGACCTTGGCGGCGGAACCCGGGAGCCGGGCCGTACGTTACTTTGTGGGCAGCAATCCACGCGTGAAAGGCCATTACTAGACATGCGGATGCGGAGTTCCAACCCCGTCCTCAAGCGGGCGCTTCAGCAGCAGTCCGGCCCCCAGCAGGGCTACGGACAGCCCGGTTACGGTCAGCAGGGCTACGGGCAGCAGGGGTACGGACAGGCGTACCCGCAGCCTCACGGCCAGCAGGGCTACCCCCAGCAGGCCTACCCGCAGCCGGGCTACCCCCAGCAGACCCAGGCCGCGCAGCCGATGACCATCGACGACGTCGTCGTGCGCACCGGTATGACACTCGGCGCCGTCGCCCTCTTCGGCGTCATCAACTACTTCCTCTTCTTCTCGGGCAACCCGGGCCTGGCCCTGGCGCTGATGTTCGTCGGCATGATCGGCGGGCTCATCCTGGGCCTGGTGATCGCCTTCAAGCAGATCACCAACCCGATCGCCATCCTGTCGTACGCGGCCCTGGAGGGCCTGCTCGTCGGCGGTCTGTCGGCCGTGCTCGGCAACATGCTGTCCATGCAGATGGGCGACCCGTCCGCGGGCACTTCACTGGTCTCCCAGGCGGTCATCGGCACCGTCGCGGTGTTCGGCGTGATGCTGGCGCTGTACAAGTTCCGCATCATCAAGGTGACCGACGGCTTCGTGAAGGCCGTCTCGTACGCCGTCATGGGCGCCGCCGCCCTGATGCTGATCAACTTCGTGCTCAGCTTCTTCATCGCGGGCGGCATGGGTCTGCGCGAGCCCACCTGGCTGGGTCTGGGCGTCGGCATCGTGTTCGTCGTCCTGGCCGCGCTCACCCTCGCCATCGAGTTCCGCGGCATCGAGGAGGGCGTCGAGGCGGGCATCCCGAACAACTTCGCCTGGCAGTTCGCCTTCGGCCTGACCGTCTCCGTGGTCTGGCTGTACATCGAGATCCTGCGCCTGCTCTGGATGATCAAGACGATGTTCGCCGACTAGCGACCTCCGGTCGTGCCGGTTTTCGCGTGACGAGGGGCCGTCGCCCGGGTTCTGCCCGGGGGCGGCCCCTCCGCCGTCGGTGCGGTCAGGCGGTCCGCGGACGGGGTGACGGGATGGAGCGGTTGCGCCGCCTGCGGTCGTACTCGGTGACGATGGCCTGCGCGTAGCCGTGGGTGAGGTCGTACTCGTCGGCGAGCCAGCGGGACCGGTCCGCGGGGCGCACGAGCCCGGGCCCCCGGTCGAGCGAGTCGAACCAGTCGCGGAGCCCCCGACCGGTCACCACCGGGATGCGTTCGATGAGCTTGGCGTGGATCTCCGGCGAGTGGGTCACCGTCATAGGCACCTCCGCAGTGCGATGGGCTGTGGCACGTACTGCGACCCTGCATCAGGATCACCACGGGGACAAGACCCGGCCGCCAGCTTTTACCCGGCCGGTGGGGGAACCTTCGCCCTCCCGTCACCCGTGGCCGCCCCCCGGGTGTTACAGCGCGGCCGAGGGGGAACGCGGAGGGGCCCCGGACACCAGCCGGTCCGAGGCCCCTCCACACGGCGGTGGGCTAGCTGAGGCGCTCGAAGACGGCCGCCATGCCCTGGCCGCCGCCGACGCACATGGTCTCCAGGCCGAACGTCCTGTCGTGGAACTGGAGCCCGTTGATCAGCGTGGTGGTGATGCGGGCACCGGTGCTGCCGAACGGGTGGCCCACGGCGATACCGCCGCCGTTGACGTTCAGCTGGGTGTCGATGTCGATGCCCAGTTGGTCGGCGGAGGGCAGCACCTGGGCGGCGAAGGCCTCGTTGATCTCGGCGAGGTCGATGTCGCCGATGGCCATGTTGGCGCGGGCCAGGGCCTGCCTGGAGGCCTCGACCGGGCCCAGGCCCATGATCTCGGGGCTGAGGCCGGTCACGCCCGTGGAGACGACGCGGGCCAGCGGGGTGATGCCCAGCTGCCTGGCCTTGGTGTCGCTCATGATGACCAGCGCGGAGGCGCCGTCGTTGAGCGGGCAGGCGTTGCCCGCGGTGATGGTGCCGTCGGGGCGGAACACCGGCTTGAGCTGCGAGACCTTCTCGTAGGTGGTGCCGCGGCGGATGCCGTCGTCGGTGCTCACCACGGTGCCGTCGGGCAGCGTGACCGGGGTGATCTCCCTTTCCCAGAAGCCGTTGTCGAGGGACTTCTCGGCGAGGTTCTGCGAGCGGACCGCGAACTCGTCCTGGCGCTGGCGGGAGACGCCGGTGATCTCGGCGACGTTCTCGGCCGTCTGGCCCATCTCGATGTAGGCGTCGGGGAGCAGGCCGTCCTCGCGGGGGTCGGTCCAGGTGCCCTGGCCGCCCTCCTTGCGCTTCTCGGTGCGGGCCCTGGCGTCGGCGAAGAGCGGGTTCTCGTTCTGCGGGTTGTCGCTGCTGCCGTTGACGAAGCGGCTGACGGTCTCCACGCCCGCCGAGACGAACACGTCGCCCTCGCCCGCCTTGATGGCGTGGTAGGCCATCCGGGTCGTCTGGAGGGAGGAGGAGCAGTAGCGGGTGACGGTCGTGCCCGGGACGGTGTCCAGACCCAGCTGCACGGCCACGATGCGGGCCAGGTTGAAGCCCTGCTCGCCGCCGGGGAGGCCGCAGCCGAGCATGAGGTCGTCGATGCTCTTCGGGTCGAGCTCGGGCACCTTGGCCAGGGCGGCGCCGACGATCTGGGCGGTGAGGTCGTCGGGGCGCAGGTCCTTGAGGGAGCCCTTGAAGGCTCGGCCGATCGGGGAGCGCGCGGTGGCGACGATGACTGCTTCGGGCATGTTCTTCGTCCTTGTTCGGGTCACGGCGAGACTTGTTACTGACCAGTTAACCCGTCCGGTGCCCCTCCGCGCCATCCGGGGTCGTCGTTGGCGCGTCCTCGTCCCCGGCGGGGGCGGGCGACGCCGGGCGGGCCCCGCCCCTGGTGCGGAAGGGGCCCCGGACCAGCGCGGCCCAGCGTCCGTGCGCCCCGGTCGGTGCCTGGTCGGAGGCGGGGGAGACCTCCGTGCCGGGGGTCTGCGCGGCGACCACGGCCGCGCGGTCCACCGGCAGGACGCCCTCGGTGCGGTCGGCCTCGTCGAGCTCGGGCAGCAACCCCAGGGCGGAACAGGCGGAGGGCAGGACCACCAGGGCGGCCTGGGCGTACCCGCGCGCGGACGGGTGGAACCGGTCCGGGCCGAACATGGAGCCGGGGTCGGCCCGGAAGTCGTCGGCGAGGACGTCGCTCAGGGAGACGGTGCGCCCGCCCGCCTCCGTCACCGCGATGGTCTGCGCGGCCGCCAGCTGCCGGGAGGCGCGTCGGGCCACCGACCGCAGCGGCCAGCCGATGGGCCGGACGGTGCCGAGGTCGGGGCAGGTCGCGACCACCACGGGTGTGCCGAGCCCCACCAGTTCGGCGGAGACCTCGCGCAGGGCGGCCACGGCGTCGTTGGGGCGGACCCGGCGGATGACGTCGTTGGCGCCCACGAAGACCACCGCGACGTCGTAACGCCTCCCCGGCTCGCGCGCACCGGCCCGCTCCACCTGGGCGTCCAGGTCCGCGGAGGTGGCTCCCGGGGTGGCGGTGCAGCGCAGGAGCACCGGGCGCTCGGCGGCGGCGGAGACGCCCGCCGCGAGCAGCGCGCCCGGGGTCTGCCACGCCTCGCTCACGGCGAAGCCGGCGGCGGTGGAGTCGCCGAGCATCAGTAGGCGCAGGGCCGGGCCCGGTCCCTCGCCGTAGGTCCCGTCGGCCCTGGGACGGTCCCAGGCGGTGCGGCCGATCGCGTTCTTGGCCAGCCGGGCCTGGAGGTAGAGCAGCGCGACGGTGCCACCGCCCACCAGAGTGAGCCCGCCCCCGCCGAACGCGGTGGCGGCGGCGATGCGCCGTGCCCGCGCGGCTCGCAGCATCGGTACCTCCCGCAGTGTCCGCCCCGCCCCTGACCTCCTTCCCGACGGTACCGGCGGGCCGATCCGGGGTCACGTACCCGGACGACACACCCTCGGGGCGCGGGCGCCACCGAAGTCGGACCGGTCCGGTACGGCGTACCGACGAATCGGCGGACCGGTACGGACCGGTCCACACCGCTCATCGGGGCCTTGAACCAGGTGAGCGGCGCGCCGACGGCGAAATCGGCTTAGAGTCTGCATGTGGGAGCCGGACCGGTCCCACCTGCCTCGGGCGTCACCGGGGACACCACACAGGGCGGGCCGAAGACCCGGTCGCCACGATGCGAAGGAGCGAAGTTGCGGGTACACGATTCACTGATCGACCTGGTCGGAGACACCCCCTTGGTCCGTCTTCGGAAGGTCACCGAGGGGTTGGCCCCGACGATCCTGGCCAAGGTCGAGTACTTCAACCCCGGTGGATCGGTCAAGGACCGCATCGCACTGCGCATGGTGGAGGCGGCCGAGAAGAGCGGTGAGCTCGGGCCGGGCGGCACGATCGTCGAGCCCACCTCGGGCAACACCGGTATCGGCCTGGCCCTGGTGGCGCAGGAGAAGGGGTACCGCTGCGTCTTCGTCTGCCCCGACAAGGTCGGGCCGGACAAGCTGTCGGTGCTGCGCGCCTACGGAGCGGAGGTCGTGGTCTGCCCGACCACCGTCGCTCCGGAGCACCCCGACTCCTACTACTCGGTCTCGGACCGGCTCGCGGCCGAGATCCCCGGGGCGTGGAAGCCGAACCAGTACGAGAACGAGAACAACCCGGAGTCGCACTACCACTCCACGGGCCCCGAGCTGTGGGACCAGACCGAGGGCCGGATCACCCACTTCGTGGCGGGCATCGGCACCGGCGGCACCATCAGCGGCACCGGTCGCTACCTCAAGGAGGTTTCGAAGGGGGCCGTGCAGGTGGTCGGCGCCGACCCGGAGGGCTCGGTGTACTCGGGCGGCAGTGGCCGCCCGTACCTGGTCGAGGGAGTGGGCGAGGACATCTGGCCCGGCACCTACGACACGGCGATCTGCGACGAGATCGTTCCGGTCAGCGACAAGGACTCCTTCCTGATGACGCGCCGCCTGGCCAAGGAGGAGGGCCTCCTGGTGGGCGGTTCCTGCGGCCTGGCGGTGGAGGCGGCGCTGCGGGTGGCCAAGGACGCCGGTCCCGACGACGTCATCGTCGTGCTGCTTCCGGACGGTGGGCGCGGTTACCTCGGCAAGATCTTCAACGACGAGTGGATGGCCGACTACGGCTTCCTGTCCGCCGACACGGAGGAGGCCACCGCGGGGCAGGTGCTCGCGGACAAGGAGGGCGGTATGCCCGACTTCGTGCACAGCCACCCGGACGAGACGGTCGGCACCGCCGTGGCGATCATGCGCGAGTACGGGGTCTCCCAGCTGCCGGTGATGAAGGAGGAGCCGCCCGTCATGGCGGCTGAGGTGGTCGGCTCGATCGCCGAGCGCGACCTCCTTGACGCGCTGTTCGACGGCCGGGCGGAGCTCGACGACCTCGTCGAGACGCACATGGGCAAGCCGCTGGCCACGGTGGGCACCGGTACCCCGGTCAGCGACTGCGTCCGCCTCCTGCGCACCTCCGGCGCGCTGGTGGTGCTGCGCGACGGCAAGCCCGTGGGCATCCTCACCAGGCAGGACCTGCTGGCCCACCTGTCGGGCTGAGTCGGCCTCCCCGGGGTTCCGAGCGCGGTTCGGGCCCCGGGGTCCCGGTACCGGACAGGGTGCCGCATACTCGGACACTGCTAATGTTCGCGTCAGTACGTACTGGCCGGTAATAAGTAGGTGCACCCGTGTCGCGGCTCCTCAACTGGATCATCCGCTCCGCCTGGTCGTACGCGCGCAGTCACGGAGAGATCCGAGCCGACTCCCGGGCGGCCCGCAGGTTCGCGCGCTTCGGCGCGGGATCGGCGATCGCCTTCCCCACGGCGACGGTCTACGGCGAGCCGTGGATCGAGATCGGCGTCCACACCGTGCTCGGCGGGGACATGACCCTCGCCGCCGGGATGGGCCCCGACTACGACCTCGGCGAGGGCACGGTGGTGCGCATCGGCTCCGGGTGCGCCATCGGACGCGGCTCGCACATCGTGGCGCACCGCTCGGTGGACATCGGCGACCACGTGTACACCGGCCCCTACGTCTACATCACCGACCAGAACCACGCCTACGCCAACACCGACATCCCCGTGGGCCTCCAGTGGCCGGTGGACGATCCGGTGAGCATCGGCGACGGTAGCTGGCTCGGCGCCAACTGCGTGATCCTGCCCGGGGTGCACCTGGGCAGGAACTCTGTGGTGGCGGCCGGTACGGTCGTGCGACCGGGCACCTACCCCGACCACGCGGTCATCGCGGGCGTCCCCGGCAAGGTCGTGCGCACCCACGACACCGAGCTCGGCTGGGACCCGCCCCTGCGCGAGACCGGGACCCCCACCCGGGTCCCCACTCCGGTGACGGGGTTGCCGCCCGAGGTTCCCGCCGAGCCCCCCGAACCGGGGTCGCCGACCCGTTTCCCCCCGGCCTGACGGACCGTCCGGGCGGGAGGCTCCCGGGGCCCGCGGCGCCTCGGAGGGCCCCGTGCCGGCATCGGTCGCCGGGCGCGCGGCCGCGGCGCGCGAGAAGACGACCACATCCTGAGATATGCCTGTTGACAACGGGTTCCGGGCGGTCCCGGGGCACTAGGGTGGCCCCATGAAGTTCGACGGTTTTGAAACGCTGGCCATCCACGCGGGGCAGGAGCCGGACGCCGGTACCGGTGCCGTGGTTGTGCCGATCTACCAGACGAGTACCTACGCCCAGGACGGCGTGGGCGGGATGCGGCAGGGCTACGAGTACTCCCGCACCAAGAACCCCACCCGCACCGCGCTGGAGGAGTGCCTGGCCGCCCTGGAGTCCGGTGCCCGGGGCCTGGCCTTCGCCTCCGGCATGGCCGCCGAGGACACCCTCCTGCGCACGGTCCTCTCCCCGGGCGACCACATCATCATCCCCGGCGACGCCTACGGTGGCACGTTCCGGCTCATCTCCAAGGTGGTCGAGCGCTGGGGCGTCACCTGGGACGCCGTCGACCAGACGGACGTCGACGCGGTCCGCGACGCCGTCCGCCCCAACACCCGCGTGGTGTGGACGGAGACGCCCACCAACCCCCTCCTGGGCATCACCGACATCGAGACGGTCGCGCAGATCGCCCACGAGGCCGACGCCCTGCACGTGGTGGACAACACCTTCGCCTCGCCCTACCTCCAGCGGCCGCTCACCCTGGGCGCCGACGTGGTCGTGCACTCCACGACCAAGTACGTCGGCGGCCACTCCGACGTGGTCGGCGGCGCGCTGGTCGTGGCCGACGCCGAGCTCGGCGAGCGGCTGGCCTTCCACCAGAACACCATGGGCGCCGTCGCGGGCCCCTTCGACGCCTGGCTGACGCTGCGCGGGGTCAAGACCCTGGGCGTGCGCATGGACCGTCACAGCGAGAACGCCGAGCGCGTGGTGGCCGCGCTGGAGGGCCACCCGGCGGTCGGTCGGGTCTACTACCCGGGCCTGGACACCCACCCGGGGCACAAGATCGCCGAGCGGCAGATGCGCGCCTTCGGCGGCATGGTCTCGTTCACGCTCAGGGGCGGTGAGCAGGCCGCGCTGGACCTGTGCGAGCGGACGAAGGTGTTCACCCTGGGTGAGTCCCTGGGCGGTGTGGAGTCGCTGATCGAGCACCCGGGCCGGATGACGCACGCGTCCACGGCGGGCTCGGCGCTGGAGGTCCCGGCCGACCTGGTGCGGATCTCCGTGGGCATCGAGTTCGGTGACGACCTCGTGGCGGACCTGACCCAGGCCCTGGAGGGCTGACCTTCCGGGTGGGTCCTGCGGGGCGACCCCCGGCGGGGGTGCCCGCGCCACACCGCGCGGGTGCCCCGGCCGTGTGCCGGGCCCGTCGCGGCCTCCGCGTCGATGGTGCTCGAGGGCTGTGCCCTCGTACGTGCCGGGGTCAGACGGCGGTGGGGGTACGGCCGCGGTCGGGGAGGTCACCCGGGCCCTGGCTCCGGAAGCGCAGGCCGACCACGGCCCGGCTGGAGCGGGTGAGGGCGTTGTCGTCGTCGCTCCGGCGCAGGGAGCGGTAGGTGCCGCCGCGGTCCGCGCGGCGGATGCCGATGGAGACGGCGAGGAGGAAGCCGACCGCGAGGGCGGTCAGGAACAGGGCGGCGAGGATGAGGATGACGAACGCGATGTTCATGGGGAAGTCCTTCGCGTAGGCGGGTGGTCAGTTCCTGGTGGGCCCCCTGCCGTACAGGGGGAGGGTGGTGCCGGGGGTCATTGGTGCCGGGTTCCTCTGCCGGTATGGGGCGGGTGGTCCTGGAGGGGCTGTCGCATGCTGTCGGTCTCCGGTTCTGGGGGCCGGTGTGCCTGTACTGAGGGTCACCTTCCTTTAGGATGGTTCATGAGAACCAGTCAGAGCTGTTTGGCTGGTGTAGTACTTAGCTTGTTGGTACAAGCTGTGTTGTTGGTCTTCTACCCCTCTTAGGGCGGACTCATGCGGGCAGAGAGCAGATACCGACAGATCGCCCGTGTCCTGCGACGGGAGATCCAGGACCGGAGCCTCCCCCTGGGCGGCCAACTCCCCTCGGAGAAGCAGCTGGAGGAGCGCTTCGAGGCCTCCCGCAACACCATCCGCCTCGCCCTGGGCATGCTGCGCAACCAGGGCCTCATCGTCAGCAGGCCCGGGCGCGGACACTTCGTCCAGGACGTGGTCCCCGAGATCTTCTACGCCACCCGCAAGACGGGCGGCCCGGAGGGGCTCAACGAGTTCAACATGAGCGGCCTGACCCTGGAGGAGCTCCAACTGCTCAGCGCCACCCCCGACATCGCCAGCCGCCTCCGGGTCCCGGAGGGGGAGATGACGGTGGTCCGGCGCATGCACCGCTTCTCCGGCGAGCGGTCCGGATCGATCAGCTCCGCCCACTACCCGGTCGACCTGGTCCAGGGCACCTCGCTGATGCTCCCCGAGAACGTCGGGAGCGCCCTGGCCGTGCTCCTGGAGCACGGCCACCGCCAGGTCGGCTACGTGGACGAGCTGGAGACGCGCATGCCCACCCCGCAGGAGGCCTCCGAGCTCGAACTCCCGCCCGGAGTCCCGGTCCTCAACGTGAACCGCACCGACTACTCCGACGAGCGACCGCTACGGATGGTGCACACTGTCCACGCGGGGCACAGCATCCGCTACCAGTTCGAGCACGGTAACCTCCAGGCCTACCACCGGGACTGATCAAGCCAATGAGCGCGACGAAGAAGACCGTGGTCGCCGACTACCTGCGGGAGGCGCTGGCCAGGGGTGACTACCGCCCGGGCGACCGGCTGCCCGGCGAGGAGGAGCTCGCCGACGAGCTCGACGTCTCCCGGGCCACCGCGCGCCTGGGGATGCGCATCCTCCAGGACGAGGGCCGGGTCTCCATCCGCGTCGGCCGGGGAGCCTTCGTCTCCGACCACCACCCGGTCACGCACAAGGCCACCCCCGACGGTACGGACGACCCCTCCCGCTTCGACCTCGGCTCCCACGATCGCCTGCGGCGGGCCGGATTCGGCGACATCGACGAGAAGGTCAAGGTCAGCCTGGACACCATGCGCCCGAAGGTGGCCAAGCGACTGGTCGACGCCGCGGACGGCCGGGCCGCCAGCGGGGGACTGGTCGTCATCCGGTCCTCGGAGCACTTCGTGGACGGCGGTCTCTGGCAGTCCCACGTCACGTACTTCCCGTTCGGGATCGCCAACAACACCCCGCTGATGTCCCCCGAATACCTGGAGGGCGGGATCGGCGCCGTCCTGCGCGAGCTCGGATTCCACGAGGAATGGAACTGGGACGTGGTGGGGGCGCGCATGCCCTCCCAGGACGAGGCCGACGCCTTCGGACTGGGGCCCGGCATCCCGCTGTTGGTCCAGGAACGGGTCACCTACCAGGGGCAGCGTCCGCTGCGCTACACGGAGGCGCTCATGCCGGCCAACCGTCACCAGCTCCTGTACGCGGGCGGCGACGCCCCCGACGAGCTACCGGTGCTGGACTCCGGCGTCAGCGTCTTCGACCACTGACCGCCCCGACCGCCGCAAGGCCGGTGCCGCCCGCGCGGTGACCGGCCGCGCACCGCCCCGCGCGTTCAGGGCCCGGACCGCCGCCGCAGGTACCGGTCGACGACCAGCGGCCCCAGGGCGTCGGCGCCCGCGTCCACCACGCCCACCCCGCGGCGGCGTTCGAGGAGCTCCCGGAACCCCCGCAGGCGGGGGTCGTCCGCGAGCAGGAAGAACGTCACCCCGGCGCCCTCGCCCAGTACGCAGTCCAACTCCGCGGCGGTGACCTCCACCGTGCGCGGCGCGGGCGGCCAGGAGAACCGCGCGTCCCCGTCCTCGCCCAGGTGGGCGGTGGGCTCGCCGTCGGTGACGACCAGCACCATCGGCAGCAGCCCCCGGTGGCGGCGCAGGTGCCGCCGGGCCAGGCGCAGCCCGTGCTGGAGGTTGGTGCCGGGCACCCGGCGCCAGTCGTGCTCCACGAGGTCGGCGGGGGACATCTCCCGGGCGTGGTCGCCGAACCCGACCAGGAGCACCCGGTCCTCGGGGTGTCGTGTGCGCACCAGGGTGTGCAGGGCCAGCGCCGTACGGACGGCGGCCTCGTGCAGGCCGCGCGTGACCATCGAGTGGGACAGGTCCACGAGCAGGCACACGGCGGCCGCGCCGGCCGGTTCGGTCTCCGCGTACCGGACGTCCTCCGCACGCAACGGCGCCGCGCCGGAACCGCCCTGCGAGGCCCGGCGCAGCATCGCCTCGCGCAGGGTCGCCACCGCGTCCAGCGTCCGGTCCAGACCGTCGTGGGGGACGGTCGCCCCGGTCGGTTCGCCGCCCGGGGCGTCGCCGCCGGAACGCCCCCCTGGCGCGGTCCGCCGCGCGTTCTCGACGTCCCTCAACGCCACCTCGCCCAACCTGCGCAGCTCGCGCGGGGTCAGCCCGTGGTCGGCGGAGTCCAACCGCTCCAGCGGACCGTGGGCGGCCGGGCCCAGCACACCGCGCAGGGCGTCGGCGTCCAGGCCCCCCAGAGCGTCGCGGTCGCCCTCCGCGTACGCTGACAGCGCCTCCTCGGCGGCGGCGAGCACCGCCCCACGGACGTCCCCTTCGGGGGTGTCCTCCCGTGACCGGGCCCCGGCGATCAGACCCACCAGACCCTCGGCGGCCCGCACCGCCTCCTCAGGGGGCGGGTCGGGCTCGGCGAGGGGGTCGGGGCCACCCATGTACTCCCGGTACCGGAACCTCATCAGAAGCGGTAGACACCACCCTCCGGGGCGGTGTCCTTGGACAGCCGCCGCTCCAGGTACAGGCCCTCCAACGCGAACTCCACCACCGACGCGGCCAGCCCCGGGGTGGGAGGGCCGTCGGTCTCCTCGGGGGCGACCCGTTCCAACAGTCCGGCCAGGCCGGGCACCGTTCCCACCCGGCGCAGCAGCTCGACCGCCCCCACCAGGTCGCCGCTCTCCACGGTCCCGCCGCCCGCGAACCGGTCACTGAGCGGTTCCAGGTCCGCGTCGCCCAACCGGGCCCGGAAGGTCTCGGAGACGGCCCGGCGCAGCAGGGTCTCCAGGACCGCCGCCTCGCGCCCCTCCGACCCCGTCTCGAACTCCACCTTGCCCAACAGGGGTTCGGGGACGCCCACCAGGTCGCAGACCCGGGCCACGGGGACCTCCTCGCCGGTCAGCGCGGCCCGGCGCAGCGCCGACGCCGCCAGGGTCTCGGCGGCCGCCACGGTGAACCGCACCGAGACCCCCGAGCGCTGGTCCACCCGGTTGGAGGCGCGCACGAGTCGGGCGAAGCGCACCACGGCCTCCAGGAGGTGCGTGGGGACGGTCGTGCCCGGGGGCAGGTCCGCCTCCTGCCGGACCAGCGCCAGTTCGTCGTCGAGACCGGGCGGGTAGTGGGTGCGCACCTGGGCGCCGAACCGGTCCTTGAGCGGGGTGACGATGCGCCCCCGGCTCGTGTAGTCCTCGGGGTTGGCGCTGGCCACCAGCAGGAGGTCCAGGGGCAGGCGCAGCGTGTACCCGCGCACCTGGAGGTCGCGCTCCTCCAGGACGTTGAACAGGGCCACCTGGGCGCGCGCGGGCAGGTCGGGGAGCTCGTTGACGCAGAACACGCCCCGGTTCGCGCGGGGCAGGAGGCCGTAGTGGACGGTCTCCGGATCACCGAGCGAACGCCCCTCCGCGATCCTGGCCGGGTCGACGTCGCCGATCAGCTCGGCGGTGCCGGTGTCGGGGGTGGCCAGTTTCTCGCCGTACCGGGCGTCGCGGTGCCGCCAGGTCACCGGGAGGGCGTCGCCCTCGGTGGCGCTCCGGCGCAGGCAGGCGGGACAGACCGGGGCGTAGGGGTGGTCGTTGACCGGGCAGCCCTCCACCACGGGGCTCCATTCGTCGAGCAGACCGGCCACGGTACGGATCAGCCGCGTCTTGCCCTGGCCGCGCTCGCCCAGCAGCACGATGTCGTGTCCGGCGATCAGCGCGCGCTCCAGCTGGGGGAGCACGGTGGCGTCGAACCCGTGCACCCCGGGGAAGCGGGGGCCGCCCGAGGCCATCCGGGTCAGCAGGTTCTCACGTACCTCCGCCGTGGTGGAACGGTGGACGTGGCCGGACTCGCGCAGCGCGGCGCGCGTGCGCGGGAGCCCGCTCGGGACAGGTGCGGCATGGGTCACAAGGGGGAGTGTAGGGCGTGCCCGACCGCCCTCGGCCGCCTCGGGCGGGCCGGGACCGAAGGGGCGTTCGCCGGGACGGGGGCGTTTGAGGGTTCCTCTGGTGGATAGCCCCTGTTGGGAGTCGGATGGAAGAATGGGACGACAGGGTTCCCAGGCCCGGTCCAGGTGGCCGGTGAAGGCGGGGGTGGCGGCTGGTGGCTAGGTTCGGCGATGCACTGACGACGGGGGCCGACCTCGTGAACGCGGGCGAGCGAGCCGTCCTCCAGGCCCTGGAACAGGTGGACGGCCCCGCCGACCTGGTCTGTTTCTTCGTGAGCGGGGCCGACCCGGACGAGGTCACCCTGGCCGGGAGACGGGTCATGGAACTGGCCGGGGACGCCCTCACCCTGGGGTGCAGCGCCACCGGCGTGTTCGGCGCAGGCCGGGGCGTCGAGGGCCAGGGCGCGGTGAGCGTGTGGTGCGCCCGCCTGCCCGGGGTCGAGCTGACCCCCTTCCACCTGGACACCGTGGTCGAGGGCGATCAGCTGGCCGTGGTGGGTATGCGCGAACCGTCGCCGCGTGACCGGGTCGGCATCCTGCTCACCAACCCCTACGAGTTCCCCACCCAGGCGTTCGTCCGTGAGACCACCGAGGCCCTCGGCGGGCTCCCGCTGGTCGGGGCGATGGCGGACGGGCTGCGCGGGGAGGACTCCGTGCGGCTGTTCTGCGAGGGCGAGGTGGCCCCCAACGGAGCCGTGGGAGTGCTCGTCGGCGGTGAGGGGGTGCTGGGAACGGTGGTCAGCCAGGGGTGCCGCCCGGTGGGGCCGAACATGACCATCACCAAGGCCGAGGGCAACCTCGTGCTGGAGCTGGCCGGGACCAACGCCTACGAGCGGTTGGAGGCCCTGGTGGAGGAGCTGCCCGAGAAGGACCGCGAGCTGGCCGCGCGGGGCCTGCACATCGGGATCGCGATGGACGAGTACGCCGACCAGCACGAACAGGGCGACTTCCTCATCCGCACGCTCAACGGCGCCGACCCGGAGCTGGGCGCGCTCACCATCGACGAGATGGTGGAGGTGGGCCAGACCGTCCGCTTCCAGGTGCGGGACGCGGGGACGGCGGACGAGGACCTCGCGCGCAAGCTGGCGGAGTTCGGCGCCGAGCACGCGGTGGCCGCGGGACTGCTGTTCTCGTGCCAAGGGCGGGGGGAGGCGCTGTTCTCCCAGGCCGACCACGACGTCCTGGCGGTGCGGCGCGTCCTGGGAGCCGGTCCGGTGGCGGGCCTGTTCGCGGCGGGTGAGATCGGCCCGGTCGCGGGGGTGAACCACGTGCACGGCTTCACGGCCTGTCTGCTGGCGTTCGGGGCCTGACCGCCGGGCGTCGGGTCAAGTCGGACTTTTACCCTCGGATCACCAACACCCTGACCAACCTGCTTGAGTGTGCGCACACCAGGGTGATTACTAAGAGTGACTGCGTTTTCATCACTTTGCGTGCTTGGTGAGAGAAGGAACGATGGCCGACAACCGGCGCACGACCACGTCCCTCGTTGCCCTCGGGGCGTTCGCCCTCCTGGCTCCGCTGGCGACACCCACCCCAGCGCTGGCCGCCGAGTCCGCCTGGATGGAGCAGGACCTGACCTCGGCGGACCGGATCGGCCTGTCCCTGGACTCCGGAGCGCTGCGTCTGAACACCGGCCGGTCCACCGACCTCGGCGCCTCGCCGCGTCTGGACCCCGCGCAACGCCGTGCGGGGCTGGCGACCTTTCCCGGTCAGGAGCTGGACGGGGCCACCGACACCCTCGACGTCGACGTGCGCGTCACGGGCGACGCCGAGGAGGTCCTCACCGAGGCACGGGGCGTGCGCTCCGACGGGATGTGGACGGAGTGGCACCCCACTGGGGTCGGCGGAGGCAGGGTGACCCTGCCGGAACCGGTCGCGGAGGTGCAGCTGAGAGTGGGGGTGGAGTCCGAGGTGGTCGGCGGAGACGGGCCGCAGGAGCGGGACGAGGCGACCTCGGTCACCGAGGTGCGGGTGCGCCCGGTGGAGTCCACCGGGACGGACGAGCCCGCCGGGGCCACCGGAACCGACGGGGCCGGGGAGGACACCCAGGACGAGGCCCGGGACGACGACGTCCCCCGCCCGTTCTCGGCCCGCCTGTTCGCCACCCGCATCGGCCTGGTCGGCAACAAGACCGCCAACGGGCACACCGTCCGGCCCGACGACCAGTTCGTGGCCCTGCCCTCCCGCCGGGGCCTGGCCACCCGGGGCGGCGGCGAGTACACCGTCCGGGTGTGCAGCACCGGCGCCCTGGGGCCCGGCGCCAGCGGTGACACCGAGAACCACGAGCCCCGCTGCTCCTACCTGCCCGTGTGGGACGTGGGCCCCTGGAACATCACCGACGACCACTGGAACGACGACCGCGAGTCCTGGCGCGACCTGGACCGGGGCCGCCCCCAGGCGCAGGCCGCCTACACCGAGAGTCACAACGGCGGCCTCGACGGGTTCGGCCGCCGGGTGCTCAATCCGGCCGGCATCGACCTCGCCGACGGGGCCTTCAACGAGGGCCTCCAGCTCCCCACCAACGCGTGGGTGCGGGTCGACTACCTGTGGACCGCCGAATACCGTCACCGCGCCGAGATCACCACCGCCACCGGCGCGGACCCCGTGATCGTGCGGGAGGGTCCCGGCACCGACCACGACACCGTGGGCCAGGCCGCCCACAAGGCCAACGTGGACGTGGCCTGCCGCACCACCGGTGACCGGGCCGCCGGACCCGCCGGAGCCTCCGACGTCTGGTACCGGATCGGCGAGGACCACTACGTTCCGGCGGCCTTCGCCGTGGGCGGTGCCGACGCCCCCGAGTGCGTCACGGAGTAGGGGGCCGGGCATACGGCAGGGGCGGCCGAAGCCGCCCCTGCCGTACTACGTTCCTGGTCCGCCCGGTGGTGCCACGGCGGTGTGTCACATACCGCTGTAGGGAACCGCCTCGATGATCTCCACGCCGAGGCTCTTGCCGTTGGGCAGGTTGTAGCTGACCGTCTCACCGACGCCCTTGCCGTTGATGGCGGAGCCGAGCGGGGACTTGGGGGAGTACACGTCGATGGGGGAGCCGCTCTCCTCACGCGAGGCGAGCAGGAAGGTGACCTCCTCGTCGTCGCCGTCGAACCTGACGGTGACGGTCATGCCGGGGCCGACCACGCCCTCGGTACGGGGCGCCTCGCCGACCCGCGCGGTGCGCAGGATCTCGGTGAGCTGGAGGATGCGGGCCTCCATCTTGCCCTGCTCCTCCTTGGCGGCGTGGTAGCCGCCGTTCTCCTTCAGGTCACCCTCTTCCCGAGCGGCCTCGATCTTCTCCGCGATCTCGATACGCCCGGTCCCCGACAGGTGGTCCAGCTCTCCCTTGAGCCGGTCATACGCCTCCTGGGTGAGCCAGGTGACGTTGTCATCGCGGGTCTGGGTCACGGGAACTCCTTGTGTACTCGTAGCAATGGCCACCAGGCGGCCAGAGCTGAACTCACGAGAATATCACCGTGCGCGATCGCACACCGGTGACGCGTGTCTCGGGAGCCGCTCCGGATACCTGTGCCGAACAGGGGGAAAGCTCGGTTGATCAGTCCTGCGAACCTTGTTCCCTGCACGAGGCCACTTCTACCGTGGAAGCCTGACGAACCGTTTCAACGGTCTGGCTGACCATTCGGTTCCCGCCCTCGACCTCGATCCGCTCCGTGCCGACCTCGACCATCTGGGCGTCCAGGGCGCGGATCAGGCACTCGGCCCCGTTCTTGCTGTTGACCTCGAAGTCGATCCGGGCCTCGCTCCCGGTCGGCGCGGTCACCGCGATCACCTGGTGGTACACGCCGCCGCTCAGCCCGGTGTAGTTCATGACGGAGTAGCCCCAGCCGATGCTGACGGCCACGGCGAAGATGGTCGCGACGACGAAGAAGACGGGCCCGTTGCCGTGGCGCTTGCGTAGCGCTGGCGCGGTGTCGGCACTGTTCACGGCATCATCTTCCGGGGTCGCTGACATTGGGAATCTCCGAGCGAGGGGACGGTGTTGTCTAAGATATCCCCGACCTGACAGCCCCCCTACGCGGCCCGCACGTGAGTCGTCCACGCCGTGACCCGGGGTGGCGTCGGACAGCCGCGTGCAGTGGCCGTCGACCGAGCCAAGGAGAAGCCTTCGTTGTCCGAGCGCCTGCGGCTTATGGCCGTCCATGCCCATCCCGATGACGAGTCCAGCAAGGGCGCGGCCACCATGGCCCGCTACGCCCGAGAGGGTGCCGACGTGCTGGTCGTCACCATGACCGGTGGCGAACGCGGAGACATCCTCAACCCGGCGATGGAACGCCCCGAGGTCCGCGAGAACATCGCCGAGGTGCGCCGTGAGGAGATGAACCGGGCCCGCGAGATCCTCGGTGTCGAGCAGGAGTTCGCCGGTTTCGTCGACTCCGGCCTGCCCGAGGGCGACCCCCTCCCCCCGCTTCCCGAGGGCTGCTTCGCGACCCTTCCCGTGGAGGAGGCCGCCGAACCCCTGGTGGCCGCGATCCGCCGGTTCCGTCCGCACGTCATCCTGACCTATGACGAGAACGGTGGTTACCCGCACCCCGACCACATCATGACGCACCAGGTGTCGATGCACGCCTTCGACGCCGCCGCCGAGCCGGACGCCTACCCGGGCTCCGGCGACCCGTGGCAGCCCCTCAAGCTCTACTACTTCGTCTCGTTCCCGCCCGAGCGGTTCGAGGCCCTCGCGCGCATCCTGGCCGATCGCGGTCTGGACAACCCCTTCGCGGAGTGGATGGAGCGCCTCAAGGACCGGGAGCGCCCGCGCTGGGACATCACCACCCGCGTCCCTTGCAGTGAGTACTTCGACACGGCGCACGAGGCGCTCAAGGCGCACGCGACCCAGATCGACCCGGACGGCTTCTGGTTCGCCGTGCCCAACGAGGTCGTGGCCGAGGCCTGGCCGACCGAGGACTACCACCTGGTCCGGTCCCTCGTGGACACCGAGGTCCCTGAGAAGGACCTCTTCGCGGGTGTGCGCGAGTCGATGAGAGTATGAGTGGCATGAACACCCTTCTCGCGTCCACCACGACGGTCGCCCAGGACTTCGCACTGGACAAGGACACCGTCACACCCG
The DNA here is from genome assembly GCF_042869555.1 of Nocardiopsis sp. NPDC006938. Taxonomy (NCBI): domain Bacteria; kingdom Bacillati; phylum Actinomycetota; class Actinomycetes; order Streptosporangiales; family Nocardiopsidaceae; genus Nocardiopsis; species Nocardiopsis sp. NPDC006938. The sequence continues at coordinate 38,303 of NZ_JBIAGA010000010.1, forward strand.
GTGTCCTGGGCTTCCTCGCCATCTTCGCGATCGGCGTGTGCCTCTACTTCCTGATGCGGAGCCTGATCGGCAAGCTCCGCGGGGTCTCGGCCCGGGCCGAGCTCCAGGAGGCCGAGGAGGCCGCCGGGCGGGACGACCGTGTGGAGACCTCCGGGGTGGAGGCCGCCGCCGGGGAGACCGCGTCCACGGGGGACTCCTCCACGAACGCCTGACCCGGCGCCGCCCCCGCCACGCACCCGCGGGGGCGGTCCCGGCAGGCACGCCCCCGCATGAGGGGGAGTGCCTACGATGGGGGGATGCTGCCCGAGCCCTCCCGAGCCCCGTCCCTGCCCGACCGGGTCCACCACCAGCTCAGGTCGCGCATCATGGACCTGGAGCTGCCTCCCGGCCATCGGATCACCGAGCGCGAGGCGTCGGCCGAGCTCGGCGTCTCACGGGTGCCCCTGCGCGAGGCCCTGCGGTTGTTGGAGGCCGAGGGGCTGGTGGTGCTGGTGCCCCGGCAGGGGGCCATGGTGGCGAGCTGGTCCCGTGAGGACATCGTGCGGCTGTTCGAGGTGCGCGAGGAGCTGGAGACCCTGGCCGCGCGCCTGGCCGCCGCCCGGCGCACCGATGCCGACCTGCGGCGGATGCGCTCCCTCCTGGACGACGCCGAACACGCGCTGAAGGCGGACGACGAGTCCGCCACCGCCGCCGCGAACGCGGGTTTCCACCGGGCCGTGGTCGCCGCGTGCGGCAACCCGCTCCTCCAGCGGATGATGGCGCCGCTGGACTCCCGCGTGCAGTGGCTCTTCCATCTCACCCGGCACCGCGACACCCGGGAGCAGCGCGAGGAGCACGTCCGCCTGCTCGAACTCGTCGAGGCCGGTGACGGCGACGGCGCGGCGGCCCTGTACCGCGCGCACATCGCGGCAGGGCTGGAGCCCACGCTGGCGGTGGCCGACACGTGGGAGCGGTTCGACCCGGTGGACGTCACCCGCACCCGCACCCGCAGGTAGGCGCCCGACCTGCGATCCACGGCCCCGGTTCCGCACCGCGACCGGGTGTGTCCCTAACAGGGTGTTCCCTTGGCCGGGTTAGTGGTATACCGCTAATGCACGGCAGTGGACCCAGGGAGAAGACACCGATGACGACCATCCTCACCCGATCCGACCTCACCGGCCTCGTCACCCCCCGAGAGGTGGCCTCGGCGGTGGAGGCCGCCTTCGCCGACCTCGCCGAAGGGCGCGCCGCGCAGCCCCACGCGGAACCGGCCCGCCTGACCGGGCACGACGCCCAGTTCGTTCCGATGGTCGGGCTCCTCGGCAGCGGTGGCCTGGTGGCGGGCAAACTCCTCAGCGACATCCCCGGCAACCGCGAGCGGGGGCTCCCCTCCCAACAGTCCGTGCTGGTCCTGGCGGACGCGGACGACGGCGCCCCCCTGGCCATCCTCGACGGAGCCGTCCCCACCCGGCTGCGTACCGCCGCCGCGACCCGTGTGGCCACCCGCCACCTCGCCCGCCCCGGCTGGGACACCCTCGGCGTCATCGGAGCCGGGCCCCTGGCCGCCGCGCACGCGGTCGCGCTCGCCGACGAACGGGGCCTGGAACGGGTCCTCGTGTGGTCCCGCTCCTCGGCCACCGTCGAGCGGCTCCGTGCGACGCTGGCCGAGGAGGTCCCCGGCCTGGAGGTGGTCGCCGCCGCCTCGCCCCGCGCCGTCGTCGAGGCGTCCGAGGTCGTCTGCACCGTGACCCCCTCCCGCGAACCCCTGGTCGAGGGCGCCTGGCTGCGCCCCGGGCAGCACCTCAACGCGGTGGGCTCGCCCCCCAGGACCGACCACCGGGAGGTGGACGCGGCCGTCCTCGCCGCCGCCCGCGACTCCGGCCTCCTCGTGGTGGACTCCACCCCGGCCGCGCTGCACGAGTCCGGTGACATCGCGCACGCCCTCGCAGAGGGCGCCATCACCGCCGAGGACTGCTCCCTCGAACTGGCCGCCGTGGTCGGCGGCCGACACCCCGGCCGCACCTGCGACCGGCAGATCACCGTGTTCAACTCGGTGGGCATCGGCCTGGAGGACGCCGCCGTCGGCCGTCTCCTGCTCGACGCCGCCCGCGCTCGTGGCCTGGGCGCCGAGATCACCCTGTCCGCCTGACCCGGACCCGCGCGGCGCGGCGGTCGGGTGGCACAGTGGAGGCATGCCCAACCGCCTGAGCGACGCGACCAGCCCCTACCTGTTGCAGCACGCCGACAACCCCGTGGAGTGGTGGCCCTGGGGGGAGGAGGCCTTCGCCGAGGCACGCCGCCGCGACGTCCCCCTCCTCATCTCCGTGGGCTACGCGGCCTGCCACTGGTGCCACGTCATGGCGCACGAGTCCTTCGAGGACCCCGAGACCGCCTCCCGGATGAACGAGCTGTACGTGAACGTCAAGGTCGACCGCGAGGAGCGCCCCGACGTCGACGCCGTGTACATGGAGGCCACCCAGGCCATGACCGGCCAGGGCGGTTGGCCCATGACCGTGTTCGCCACGCCTGACGGCGCCCCGTTCTACTGCGGGACCTACTTCCCCCGGGACCACTTCCGCAACCTCCTCAACGGGGTGGCCGACGCCTGGCGTAACCGGCGCGAGGACCTCCTCGACCAGGGGCGCCGTGTGGTGGAGGCCCTCGGGGCCCCGCGTCGGCTGGCCGCCTCCCCGCCGCCCACCGCCGCCGACCTCGACCTGGCCGTGCAGGCCCTCATCCACGACTACGACGTCGCCGAGGGCGGGTACGGGGACGAACCCAAGTTCCCGCCGTCCATGCTGCTGTCCTTCCTGACCGCGCAGCACGAGCGCACCTTCCCCTTCCAGAGCGCCGACGAGCCCACTCCCGCCGCCCTCATGGCGGGCGGCACCGCCGTGGCGATGGCCCGGGGCGGCATCTACGACCAGCTCGGCGGCGGGTTCGCCCGCTACGCGGTGGACGGCGCGTGGGTCGTGCCGCACTTCGAGAAGATGCTCTACGACAACGCCCTGCTGCTGCGCGCCTACACCCGGCTGTCCCGGCGCCCGGCGGGCGACGACCCCGCCGCGATCGCGGGCCGGGCCCTCATGCTCAGGGTGGCCCAGGAGACCGCCGACTGGATGCTGCGCGACCTGCGCACCCCGGAGGGCGGGTTCGCGTCCGCCCTGGACGCCGACAGCGAGGGCGAGGAGGGCACCTACTACGTGTGGACGCCCGCGCAGCTCACCGAGGTTCTCGGCGAGGAGGACGGCGCCTGGGCCGCCGACCTGTTCGCCGTGACCGAGCGGGGCACCTTCGAACACGGCTCCTCCGTGCTCCAGCTACGCGGGGACCCCGACGACCCCGAGCGCTTCGACCGGGTCCGCGCCGCCCTGCTCGCCGCCCGCGCCGAGCGGGTCCCGCCCGCCCGCGACGACAAGGTGGTGGCCGCCTGGAACGGGCTGGCGATCGCGGCGCTGGCCGAGGCGGGCGCCCTGCTGGAGCGCCCCGACTGGGTCCGGGCGGCCCGGGAGGCGGCCGACCTCGTCCTCGGGACCCATCTCCTCTACGGGCGGCTCGTGCGCACCTCGCGGGACGGCAGGCCCGGGCCCAGCGCCGCCGTCCTGGAGGACTACGCCGACCTCGCGGAGGGCCTGCTGGCCCTGCACGGCGTGACCGGGGAGGCCCGCTACGCGCGGGAGGCCGGGGGCCTGCTCGACACCGTCCTGGAGCGCTTCGGGGACGGGGAGGGCGGGTTCTACGACACCGCCGACGACGCCGAACAGCTCTTCAGCCGCCCCCAGGACCCCACGGACAACGCCACCCCCTCGGGCCGGTTCGCCGCGGCCTCGGCGCTGCTCACGTACGCGGCGCTGACCGGTCAGGAGCGCTACCGGACGGCCGCCGAGGGCGCGCTGTCCGTGGTGCCGCTCCTGGCCGAGAAGGCCCCGCGCTTCGCCGGGTGGGGTCTGGCCGCAGGGGAGGCACGGCTCAGCGGGCCGCGCGCCGTCGCGGTGGTGGGGGAGCCGGGGGAGCCGGCCGCCGAGGAGCTGGTGCGCACCGTACTCCGGTGGGCGCCCCTGGGCACGGTCCTCACGCGAGGGGACGGGACCGACGACGGCGGGGTCGCGCTCCTCGAACAGCGGGTGCGGGTCGGGGGCAGGCCCACCGCCTACGTGTGCGAGGGCTTCGTCTGCAAACTGCCCGTCACGACTCCGGAGGAACTGCGGGCCCAGTTGTCGGGTGAGGCGAACTCGGGCTGAGAATGTGGTTGAAAAATCAACATCATTCCCGAAGGCGCATTGACCCGTCGACAATCCCGAACTGTCGGCGGTGAATGGCCGAACTACGGGATGTGTCCGCGACGCGAGTTCGGGGTGGTCACGACAACTCGATTCCCTCCACGATCTCGTCCACCAGGTCGGGACGGTAATCGGGCTGGCGGATCTCCAGGTAGACCGTTCTGGGGGTGTCCGGCGGGTGCACGGCGACCGAGGTGAAGGCGCCGTTGCCGTTGCACTCCGGCCACTCCCAGGCCGTGCCCTGCCAGTCGCCCTCGCTGATCGCCCGCTCCTCCGGCGGCCCCGGACACGGCTTGGTGTCGGCCACCGTGTCCAGGTTCGGCGCGCCCGGCACCACCGTGGCGTACACCCCGTACGAGGGGACGTCCGTGGAGTGCCAGTCGGCCACGTCGGTGGCGGCCAACAGCCCCGGCCCGGCGCCGGAGTCCGCGACCGAGTCGCGCGCCTCCTGGTCGGTGTGGAACTCGCGGGCCCACACCGCCGGTACGTCCACGCGGATCTCCATCGCTGAGTTGCGCACCGTCGTCAACACCATGCCCGGTGTCCCCATCGACGAACTGACCCCCGTGAGCAGGAGGCCGCACGCCAGGACCAGGGCCCCGGCCCGCTGCCGGGGCATGCGGTACCGCTGCCACCAGGCGGTGTCCTCGCTCAGGTTGGGAGCCATACGGATGGCGCGCACCCGGTCGGTGAACGTCTTCGCGTCGGCCGGGCGGCTCTCCCGGTCCACCGACAGCGCCGAGAGGATCAGTTCGTCCAGCGCAGGAGGCAAACCTGGCCGAATCCGGCCAGGCGCCACCCTGACCGGAGGCCGGGACGGCGGACGTCCGGTAATGAGCTCGTAGGCGACCGCGCCCAACGAGTACACGTCCGAGCGGACGTCCAGGTCGCCACCGGGGATGCTCTGTTCGGGCGACATGTAGCCGGGAGTCCCGGCCGCCGCGGTGAACCCCGAGGCCTCGTCGATCGCCTTCGCGAAACCCAGGTCCGCCACCAGCACGCGCTGACCCACGGGGGAGGACTGGAGCAGCACGTTCGACGGCTTGATGTCCCGGTGGATCGTGCCGTGGCCGTGCAGCACCGTGATGCCCTGGCCGATCTCCGTGAGCAGCCGCAGCGCCTCGTCCAGGGGCAGCTGGCCCCGGTGGACGAGGTCGGCGACGCTGCCCTGGTCGGCGTAGGTCATCACCATGTACGGGCGCCCGTCGGGCAGCACGTCGACGTCGTGGACCGCCACCAGCCACGTGGAGTCGGTCTGGCGCAGGATGCGCGCCTCCTCCAGGAAGCGGTGCTGGATGTCCATCTGGTGCGCCCAGTTCTCGGCGAGTACCTTGATGGCCACGGGGTAGTTCAGCAGATCGTCCTGCGCCAGCCAGACGGTGGCGAAGGAACCGGAACCCAAACGCCTGATGACGCGGTAACGTCCGAAGGCCTCCGGTTGGCTCATCTTTGCCTCGGTCTGTCGGGGGTGAATACGCGGTCGTTGCCCACTAATACACCATCTGCGCCTTCACGTGGACTTCCGTGGATATGATCCCCACCCCCGGGTATCGTCGACGCCTCCGGGGCATGGAGACTGGAGGTTCCCTTCGAGTTCCGTGCGCCATGTGCACCGGGGGGCGCAGACCATGGGATTCGCGAGGCGGGAGCCGAGCGGGGCTCATAGGCGTCCCATTGACGTGTGACCCTCTCATGAGTGGGCGCGTACGCGTTCGTACGGACCACCGGACGTCTGCCGCAAGCCAGGAAGAGAATGAGCCATGCACAGTAGTGACAACTCGGAGAACGAGGAGACCCCCACCCCCCGCCGCCGGGTGGCCAGTAACGTCGACGAGGAGCTGGAGGAGCTCGCGCGCCGCGCCAAGCACGGTGACGCGGTGGCCCTCGACGACCTCCTGCGCCGCATCCAGCCCGAGGTACTGCGCCGCTGCGCCCGGTTCCTGCCCTACCGTCAGGACGCCGAGGAGGCCTGCCAGGACGCGCTCCTGCGGGTCGCCCGCAAGATCGACAGCTTCAAGGGCGACTCCCTCTTCACCACGTGGCTCTACACGGTGGTGTCCAACTCCGCCCGGCAGACCTACCGCTCCATGAAGCGCCGGTCGGCCGAGTTCCCCACCGAGGCCGAGCGGATGCCGAACCAGCGCGACCCCCGCACCACGAGCGTCATCGCCGGTTCGCGCATCGACCTGTTGGAGGCGCTCGACCAGCTGGAGAAGGACCGGCCCAACCTCGTGGCCCCGCTGGTCCTGCGCGACCTGTGCCAGATGGACTACAACGAGATCGCCTCCGAGCTCAACCTCGCCCTGGGAACGGTCAAGTCCCGTATCCACCAGGGCCGCAAGCACGTGCGCAAATCGCTCGCCGTGACGTGACGTCCACGGGCGAACTACTCTGGAGGAATCCCCGTCGGCACATCCGTTCACAGGAGTGCGCCGTCCCATGATCCAGCTCTGAGAGGTTTCGCCAATGGGGCTCCGTGACCCCCTGTACTGGCTGTACGAGCGGCGTCTCGAACGCGGTCTGACCAGCCAGGAGATTCCCAGGCACGTCGGTGTGGCCATGGACGGCAACCGGCGCTGGGCCAAGAGCAGTGGTCTTCCGGGCGCCGAGCAGGGTCACCAGGCCGGGGCGAACAAGATCTTCGACGTCCTCGGATGGTGCAACGAGGTCGGTGTGCAGGTCGTCACGTTGTGGATGCTGTCCACCGACAACCTCACCCGTGACGAGGCCGAGCTCGGCCCCCTCGTTCGCATCATCGAGGAGACCATCGCGCGGCTGCGCCGGGAGGGCTGGAACACCCGCCCGGTCGGAGCCCTCGACGTCCTGCCCGACTCCACCGCCCGCGCCCTCAAGGAGGCCGAGGAAGCCACATCCGGCAACCCCGGGCTGGTTGTCAACGTCGCCGTCGGGTATGGGGGTAGACGTGAGATCGCTGATGCGGTTCGGTCGCTCCTCCAGGAGGAGGCGGCGAAGGGCACCGGTATCCAGGAGCTGGCAGAGCGCCTGGACATCGAGGACATCGCCCGGCATCTCTACACGCGCGGACAACCCGACCCCGACCTGCTCATCCGCACCTCAGGGGAACAGCGTCTGTCGGGTTTCATGCTCTGGCAGAGCGTGCACTCGGAGTTCTACTTCTGCGAGGTCTTCTGGCCCGCGTTCCGCAGAGTGGACTTCCTGCGCGCGCTGCGTGCCTACGGCGCGCGCAACCGGCGCTTCGGCTCCTGAATCCCGTTCCGACCCCTGCCGCCTCCGCTCCGCGGGGCGCGCCGTGCCTGTCCACGGCGGGCCCGTAACGCGGAGTTCACCGGATGGTGGGCACGGGACCTGGAAAACGGGCTCGAGGGCGCGTAGCGTCGACAGCAGCGGATGGCGTTCGCCCATCCGTTCGGGAGGCCCCGTCTCGTTGATCTTCTCCGCCCCGGCGGGATATCGAAGAGGAGGGCCGGACCCGGCCCTCGTGGGCCTGGTCCCGGTCCTCCATGATCCCGTGACAGCAGGGCACCCGTGCGGTGCCCAAGGGGAGAACGAGTGGCTAGTTCCTCGACCGATCACCGCGACACCCAGCCCCCCACCGCCCCCGAAGCGGAGGTAGGAGAGGGCACGCGCGTCTACGTGCTCGACACCAGTGTCCTGCTCGCCGACCCGATGGCCATGGCCCGGTTCGCCGAACACGAGGTCGTGATCCCCGTGGTGGTGATCACCGAGCTGGAGAGCAAGCGTCACCACCCGGAGCTCGGGTACTTCGCTCGCAACGCCCTGCGGCGGTTGGACGACCTCAGGGTCGCCCACGGCCGTCTGGACGTGGCCGTCCCGGTGAACGACCAGGGCGGCACGCTCCGGGTGGAGCTCAACCACAGCGATCCGTCGATCCTGCCCGCGGGTTTCCGACTCGGGGACAACGACACCCGTATCCTCACGGTGGCCCGCAACCTCCAGGCCGAACGCGAGGAGGAGAGTTCCGTGGTCCTGGTGAGCAAGGACCTGCCGATGCGGATCAAGGCGTCCTCGATCGGTCTGCCGGCCGACGAGTACCGGGCCGAACTCGCGATCGAGCACGGGTGGACCGGGATGGCCGAGCTGGACGTGCCCGCCCACAACATCGACGAGCTGTTCTCCGCCGGGGAGAGCGAGATCGAGCAGGCCAGGGACCTGCCCTGCCACACCGGTCTGGTCCTGGTCTCCGAACAGGGCAAGGCGCTGGGGCGTACGCAGGCGGACAAGTCCGTGAAGGTGGTGCGCGGGGACCGGGACGTGTTCGGTCTGAAGGGGCGCAGTGCCGAACAGCGGATCGCCCTCGACCTGCTGACCGACCCGGACGTCGGCATCGTCTCGCTAGGCGGGCGCGCGGGCACGGGCAAGTCGGCGCTGGCGCTGTGCGCCGGCCTGGAGGCCGTCCTGGAGCGCGCCCAGCACCGCAAGGTCATGGTGTTCCGTCCGCTGTACGCGGTGGGGGGCCAGGAGCTCGGCTACCTGCCGGGGACCGAGAACGACAAGATGACGCCCTGGGGCCAGGCGGTGCACGACACCCTGTCCGCCGTGACCAGTGAGGACGTGATCGAGGAGATCGTCGACCGGGGGATGCTGGAGGTCCTGCCGCTCACGCACATCCGGGGTCGCTCCCTGCACGACGCCTTCGTGATCGTCGACGAGGCGCAGTCCCTGGAACGCAACGTCCTGCTCACCGTGCTGTCCAGGCTGGGCGAGAACTCGCGGGTGGTGCTCACCCACGACATCGCCCAGCGCGACAACCTGCGGGTGGGCCGTCACGACGGGGTCGTCGCGGTGATCGAGAAGCTCAAGGGCCACCCGCTGTTCGCGCACGTCACGCTGACCCGTTCGGAGCGCTCGCCCATCGCCGCCCTGGTCACCGAGATGCTGGAGGCCTAGGGACCGGGACTTGGGGCCGCAGGAGTGCGCGCGCCCGCCCCACACCGACGTGGGGCGGGCGCGCCCGCCGGTACCCGGTTCCGTCCACCGGGCACGGCCGTCTCGTGACGTCGGCCTAGCGCAGGCGCGCCAGGTACTGACGGACCCGCCGCAGCCGGGTCAGGCTGGCCTCGTAGCGGGCGCCCACGAACAGCAGTAGCGCGCCGACCACGGCGAACGGCAGCCAGTTGGGCGTCATCTGGCCGAGCTCCCACAGGGGCGGGCCGAAGGCGCGCAGCGACGTCACCAGCAGGGCGAGGCCGCCGAGGGCCAGGGCGGCGGAGAGCCGCTGGCGCAACCCCCACACCACGACCGCCAGACCGACCGCCAGCACGGCCGGGACCCGCCAGACCAGGGCGTCCTCCGTGAGTACCTCCCACACGGTCGGGCCGAGCAGGAGCGCCAGGCCTCCGGCGTACGCGAGCCAGCTCGACGGAGGCTCGGCGGACCGGCGCGACCACTCCCCACCGATCGCCAGGAACGCCAGCGCGGGCGCGGCGGTGTACGCCTCGGGGACGGTGACCTCCCACGACGCCAACGCGGTCCACAGCGCGGCGAACATCAGCCCGGCGCCGACTCCCGCGTACCACCGGCGGCCGGGCCGGACCGCGCTGGCCAGGCTGATCACCCCGACCACCGCCAGGGCGGCGGCCACCAGCTCCAGACGTCCGCCGTGGAACACGCTGAGCAGCAGCGTGACGGCGGCCCAGCCCGCCGCGGGGACCTCCGCCGCCGTCACCAGGGGTGCGCGCAGGCGGGGGGCGACGGCGGCCACGGCGGCGACCACGGCGAGCGGGCCCAGCGCCGCGTACTCCAGCGGGGCGCCCAGGAGCAGCGGGACCGTGAGGGCGAACCCGCCGGTGGCCGCCGTGGACACCGAGGTCGACGCGACCGCCACGAAACGGGTCCGGGCCAGCGCGGTGACCACGGACAGGACAGCGGCGGCGGCCAGCAGGACCGCGACCGTGGCGTGTCGCTCGGACAGGGCCCAGCCGTACGCGAGCGCGAGGACGGCCGCCCCGGACCACCACGGGAGCAGGGCGGCCCGGCCGTCCCTGAGCAGGGCCGCTCCGACCAGCAGCGGTGCGCCGACCGCGAGGGTCAACGGAAGGGCGACGAGGAAGGGCAGTCCCAGCACCACGGGGACGGGGACCAGCGCCACCGGGACCACCAGGGCGGCGGTGCGTACCAGGAGTGACCGGTCCACGAGAAGGGCGGCCAGCAGGGCCAGGGACCCGGCCGCCAGCAGCCCCAGGGCGCTGGCGAGCGCGTCCGCGGCGCCGGTGGGGCCGGGCACGCCCAGGAACGCGTGCGCGGGCTCCGTCAGGGCGGAGAGCGGGGCCCCGCCGAGGGCGTGAGACCGGGAGAACGGGGCCAGGACCGGGAGCGCGCGGGAGACCGCCACCACGGGGGCCAGCGCCAGCAGGGCCGCCCCCGCCCAGCCGAGGGCGGTCCCTCGCACGGAGCCATCCCCGCCCCGCACGGGCGGGCGCCCCGTGCGGCCCAGAGCCAGCGCGCTCGCCCCCAGGACGAGGGCCGTGGCCCCCAGCAACCACCGGGGCACCGGCCCGGGGTCCCCTCCGGAGACCGAGGCGGCCAGCAGGCCGAGGCCCATGGCGAGGGTCAGGGCCCAGGCGGCCGTGGTCAGCCCGTACGCGAACGCTCCTGGGGAGCCGTCGGTCCCGGCCGCGCGGCGTCGGTGCGGCAGGACGGACACCAGGGTGACGACGGCGAGTGCCAGGAGCACCGCCAGCGCCGTGTGCTGCTGGGGGAGCGACCAGCCCAGCGCGAGCAGGAGCGTGGCCAGGCCGGTGGCTCCCGCCAGAGGTGCGGAGGAGGTGCCCGGCCGCGCGGCCCACAGGAACAGGGCGGCGCCGACCAGCACCGTCCACACCACCGCCACGAGGAACGGGGCGCCCAGCAGGACCGGCAGCGGGACCAGCGTGAGCGGTGCGGCCAGGGCGGTCAGGGGCCCGGCCAAACGACGCTCGAACAGGAGCGCCGAGCCCAGGGAGAGGGCCCCGAAGCCGAGCAGTCCGGCCGCCGTGAGCAGGGCGGTCAGGGTGTCCGAGGGGACCGGCAGCCCCACCAGCGTGCTCGCGGGCGCGCCCACCGCCGCGAACGGCGCACCGAACACCGCACCCCCGGGGCCGAGCGCGGGCAGGGTCGGCAGACGCAGTGCGCCCGCCACCGGCGGGACGGCGGCCAGCAGGACGAGCCCCGTCACACCGAGGGCCGACGCCGTGCCGTCCGGGCGGCGGTCCGCGCGGCCGAGGACCAGCGCGGTCGAGCCGAGGGCGAGCGTGACGGCGCCCAGCAGCCACCACGCGGCCGTGCCGGAGGCCCCGCCGACGGCCACGGCGACCAGGGCGGTCGACGCCAGCGCGAGGAGAGCGGACCAGGCGCCGGCCGTGAGTCCGCGCACGAGCGCCGTGGCGGGCACCCGGCCTCCCCGGTCGGTGGAGGTCGGGCCCCGGTGGCCCCACGCCGAGACCGCCACGGCCACGGACGCCACGAGCAGGACGGTCAGGGTGGCGTGCCGTTCGGGCAGCGACCAGACCAGTGCGAGCACCACGGTGGCCGGACCGGCGGTCCCGGGGAGCCACGCCACGGCAGCGCCGACCCGGGGGGTCCACAGGAACAGGGCGGCGCCGATCAGGGCCGCCCACACCACCGCAACGAGGAACGGCGCGCCCAGCAGCACCGGCAGCGGGACCAGGGCGGTCGGCGCGACCAGAGCCGTCGCCGCCGTCAGGCAGCGGCGGTCGACGACGGCCACCAGACCCAGCACCAGGGCCCCGGCGAACAGGACCCCCAGGGCCGTGCCCAGCGCGGTGAGGAGGTCGGCGGGCGCGGGCGCGCCGAGCAGCGTGTGCGCCGGACCCCACACCGACCCGGTCGGCGCCGACCACGGTGCGGTCCCGGGAAGCAGGGGCAGCCCCGGGCCGTCGCCGGGGAGCGCCAGCAGCGGCGCGGCCGGGAGCAGGGCCAGCCCCGCCAGGGTGAACAGCCAGCGCGGGTCCGAGGGGGAGCGGTCGTCACCGCGCACGTGCGCGCTCGGTGCCGGGGCCGGGACCCGGCCCAGGGTCAGGGCGGTGGCCGCGCACAGCAGCGCGGCGGCGGTCAGCATCCACCACTGGGCCTGCGCCGTGCCCTCCGCGCCCCGGTTCCAGAGCAGGAAGGCGGTGCCCGCGATCAGCGCCAGGGCCCACAGCAGCGCGCCGCCCAGGTACAGGGTCGCGGCCCGGCCGCCCGGGGCGGGGCGGCCCTCGGCGGCCGAGAACACACGTGCGCCGACCGTGCACACGAGCGCGGTGGCGGCCAGCATGAGCACGGCCGCGAGGGTCGTGTACCGCTCGGGCAGAGCCCAGATCAGGCCGGTGACCAGGGTGAGCGTCCCGGTGACCACGGGGACCGCGCCGGCCCACCGGCCGTGCAGGGCCGAGCCCAGAACCAGCGCGCCGCCGAGGACGAGCGCCCACACGACCGTCACGACCAGGGGAAGGCCGAGGAGCAGCGGAGGCGCCAGCAGGGCCGCGGGGGCGACCAGGGAGAGCAGAACGGGCAGGGAACTGCGGAGCAGCAGCCGGACCACGCCCAGGGCGAGCGCCGAGGCGGCCAGGACACCGGCCAGGTACACGAAGGAGAGCGGCGGCAGGGTGCTCGCCCGCTCCAGCCCGAGCAGCTCCACGGCCGGGTGGGTCATCGCGGACGGCTCCAGGCCCCACGGCGCCGTCGTGGGACGGGGCAGGACCGGCAGGTGCGCGGGCCCGGCCACGAGCGGCGCCAGCGCCAGCGCCGCCAGTCCGACGACCGAGGACGCGGAGTGCGCGTCCCGGGCCCGCGTGGACCCGGCGGGGTGCCACCGGTGCAGCAGCAGCCCCGCGACCCCCGCCAGGAGGAGAGTGGTCGCCAGCGACCACCAGCCCAGGGGGTCCCGCCCGGGGGAGGAAGGGGCGACGACGAGCACGGACACCACCGTCACGACCAGGACGAGGACCCACAGCACCACGGCGGCCGCGCGCAGTGTCCGCACCGGGACGCCGGGACGGGGCGCACCGAGGAACCGCGCGGCCACGAGGTCGGCGAGGGCGGTGGCGGCGACGACCGGCAGCAGCCAGCCGGGGTTGCCGTCGCCGGGCAGTGAGACGACCAGCAGTACCGGTACGGGCTGAGCGAACAGCACGGCCAGGACTCGGGGCGTGCGCAGCGGCACCAGGGCCGGGTACAGCACCAGGAGCGCGCTCATGACCGCGAGGGCGGCGGCCGTGTACCCCGGACCGTTGGCGGTCCGGTCGCTCAGCAGCCACAGGGCGAGCGCGTCGACGCAGAGCAGGGCGGCGGCCACCGACCCGAAGGTCTCGGCGGTCGCGCGCAGGCCGCGCCGGTGCAGCGGCAGGGCCAGCCCGGCGAAGGACAGGGTGGTCGCCCCGAGCACGGCGGCGCGGGCGCCGGTGCCCATGTCGCTCCACGTCCAGATGGCGAAGACCAGGGCGGCGACACCGATGAGGAGGCCGCCCAGGCCGAGGATGACGTTCTGGGCCGAACGTCGGCTGACCTCGGCGCCGCGCTCCGCTTCCGGGGCCGACCGGGGCCCCGGCGCGGGACCGGACGGTGTCCCTGCGGCGGGGCGCGGCGCGGACGGAGAAGGGCCGGAACGCGGTGCGGACGGGACCTCGACCACGACCGGCGCCTGGGCCCTGGCCCGTTCGGGGATCGGCGGGGGAGGGGCGGGAGCGGCGGCCAACCGGCGGACGCGCTCGTCGGACTCCCACCGCAGCCGGCCCAGCACCTGGGAACGCTCCTGGACGAGCACGCGCTCGCGGCCGTGCAGCGTCGACAGTTCGGCGTCGATCCACCACAGGCGCTGCGCCGTGGGGCCGACCAGGCCGAGACCGCAGTTCGGACACTCCGGGCCGGAGGCGCCGAGCGGTGCCGCGCAGTCGGGGCAGCGGCGCGGTGCTCCCGGCGAGGGGTGGGGGAATCCGTGGGCGTGCATGTCCCCCATGCTGTCCGCCGGTCCGGCGGCGCACATCGGTACGCGTACTCAGTCGTGCCGTGCCGGGGCCGTTCCTCCGGTGACTCCGGTCTCTCCCCGGTGGTGCGGAGACGAGGGCCACAGGCCCGAACGTTGTGTCCGACCCTGACTCTTGGTGTTCCCTTGCAGGTCACAGGCGCGCGAAGCAGGCACATTCCGTCATGTGAGTCAGGGCACAGTAAAACTGGCGTTACTTCATCGTGACGATGGTGCAGGCTGAGTTGCGCTGCACAGAGAATCCCCCCTCCCGTGTGGGAGCCCCGCCCCGTGGTCGGTCGAACGGCGAGTCCGTCCCCACCCCGGCGGTGACGACGGGCCACGCGGTCCCCAGGCGGCGACCCACACCACGCGACGCCCCCGGGCACGCGTGCGTCAACGTGAAAGGGCGATCTTGATAGTCAACCGGATCTCACTGCGCCAGATGAGCGCGGTCGGAGCCGCGGCGCTGGTGGCGGGCGGCATGTTCACCGTCTCGGCCTTCGCGCGGACCGGCGACCTCGACCCCGGCGCGGCCGCCTCGGCGGCGACCCCCGTGAAGCAGCCCCAGGCGCCCCAGGAGGAGTTCTTCGCGAGCCCGCCCCCCGTGGACGACGCCGAGCTGGAGAACCAGCGGGAACGCGTCCGTGAGGACGTGCGGGCCGCGGCCGACCAGGCCGTCCAGTCCACCAGCGGCACCGGAGCGGAGATCGCCGAGCCCGAGCCGGAGCCCGAGGAGGAGACCCCCGACTCCGGTTCCTCCGGCGGCTCCGGTTCCACGGGGGGCTCGGCTCCCACGGCCCCGGTCCCGGCGGGTTCCGCCAAGGAGATCGCCCTCCAGATGGTGCTCGACCAGGGTTGGGAGGCCGACCAGTTCCACAACTGCCTCGAACCGCTGTGGCAGAAGGAGAGCGGCTGGAACCACACGGCCCAGAACCCGAGTTCGGGCGCCTACGGCATCCCGCAGTCCCTGCCCGGAAACAAGATGGCCTCGCACGGCTCCGACTGGCAGACCAACCCCGCCACCCAGATCTCGTGGGGGCTGAGCTACATCAAGGACCGTTACGGCAATCCGTGCGGCGCCTGGTCCCACTCCCAGGCCAACAACTGGTATTAATAGGTTTTTCCCTGCCCTTAACCCCCTTTTGGGAAGGCGATCGTGCTACTCAACCGAATGTCGCTGCGGAGTACCGCGGCGGTCGGTGCGGCGACCCTGGTCGCCGGTGCGACCTTCGCCGTCTCCGCGTTCGCGGACGACGGTGTGGACCCGGACGTCGCGGCCAGCGCCGCCGTACCCCGGTCCGAGGAACCCGCTGCCGACACCGGAACCGAGGGCGACGAGTTCTTCGCGGCCTCGGAGCAACTCACCGAGGACGAACTCCTCGCGCTCCGCGCCCAGGCGCAGACCGAACGAGACGCAGCCAAGGGCCAAGGGGTGCAGTCCACCCAGGCCAGCGGCAGTGACATCGAGGAGGAGGTGGAAGAGGAGGAAGAGGAGGAGACCGAGGACACCCCCGTGTTCTCGGGCGACCCCAAGGGCATCGCCCGTCAGATGGTCGCGGCCGAGGGCTGGAGCGCCGACCAGTTCGACAGTTGCCTGGAACCCCTGTGGGAGAAGGAGAGCAACTGGAACTACCAGGCGCAGAACCCGAGTTCCGGCGCCTACGGCATCCCCCAGTCGCTCCCCGGCGACAAGATGGCCTCCCACGGCTCGGACTGGCAGACCAACCCCGCCACCCAGATCTCGTGGGGCATCAGCTACATCAAGGGGCGCTACGGCACCCCGTGTGAGGCCTGGGCCCACTCCCAGTCCGTCGGCTGGTACTAGCACCCACCACCGGTTCGTCCCCCGGAACCACACGACGGCCCCGCGCATCCCGCGCGGGGCCGTTCTCGTGGTCCGAAACCCTCCGTCAGACCGGTCCGAACCCTCCGGGTCTACTTGTGGGGGGTGAAGGTCTCGATGACGTCCTCGTGGATGTTGTCGAAGTCGCCCGACTCCTCCCGGGGCACGTTCACACTCACCAGGTAGAAGACCCGGTGGTCGCCCTGCTCCATGACCACCGCGTACGCCCAGAGCCGCCGCTCCGACTGGCCCCAGTTGGTGTTGACCAGGTCCGCCTCGACCATCGCGACGTCCAGACCGGCCAGACCGCCCTCGAAGTCGTCCCGGTCGAAGTCCTCGGTGTCGCGCACCTCGTAGCCGCTGGTGGCGTCCTCGATGTCGGTGCCACCGTCCGACTGCTCCAGGAACTCGGCGGCGGTACCGGTGAACTCGGTCTCCTCCCAGCCCTCCACCATGAGTTCGTGCTCCATACCGGGGGCCACGAACAGGGCGATCGAGTCGGCGATCTGGCTGTCGTCGGGGGACCAGCCGCCGGGGTAGGACACCGTGAACCACTCGGAGTCGAAGGTCTGGAGCTCGTCCTCGTCGTACTCGGGGGGAGTCCCGTCGACCCGCACGCCGCCGCCCGGACCGGTCAGGTGCTCCTCGCGACCGTCCGACCGGCCGGGTTCCTCGGTCACGGAGGAGTCGCCGGGGTCGGTGCTCGTCCCCGATCGCGCCACCAACGCCACCACGAGCCCGCCGACCAGCAACAGGGCCAGACCGAACGTGCCCACGGCCAGGGCCGCGCGCAGACCGCCGCGGCGGCGCGGGGCCGGGGCGCCGCCCCCGTGAGCCACCGACGCGTGGGGTCCGCCGTGGCCGCCGTATCCGTGGCCGCCCTGGTCGTACCCGTACCCGCTGTCGTGTGGGTACCCGCCGTCGTGCCCGTGGCCGCCCTGGTCGTGTCCGTACCCGCCGTCGTACCCGAACGCCGCGGCACCGTGCGTCTGGTGCCCCTGGTCGTGCCCGGAGGGGGAGCTCCCGTAGTAGCCCTCGCCGGAGGGGTAGGGGGTCTGCGGGCCGCTCGCGGCCGCGCCAGCCACAGCCCCGGCAGCTCCGGCCGCACCGGAGGGCGGCACGTCACCGCCGCGGCACCGCCGGAGCAGGTCCAGCGCCCGCTCCACGGTGAGCCGCCGGTCCGGGTCGCGCTCCAGCAGGCCCGTGATCACCGGCTCCAGCCACGCCGCCCGCGTCATCGGCGGGAGCGGGGCGGAGATCACCGCGGCGATCGCGGCGGTGATCGAGTCGCGGCGAAACGGCGAGGAGCCCTCCACGGCCGCGTACAGGGTCACGCCGATGCTCCACAGGTCGCCCCGGTGCTCGGCCGGTCCGCCCTCCAGCCGCTCGGGCGGCATGTACTCGGGCGAACCGATCAGCGCGCCGGTCCGCGTGATGCTCGGACCGCCCTCCATGGTGGCGATCCCGAAGTCGGTGAGGATGACCCGCCCGTCGGACGACATCATGATGTTGCCCGGCTTGATGTCCCGGTGGAGGACCCCCGCCGCGTCCGCCGCGCGCACGGCCTGGAGCAGCGACTCCGCGATGTCGGCGACCTCCTCCGGCGGCAGGGCGCCCGCCTCGCCGAGCAGGTCCTGGAGCGAACCCCCCTCGACCAGTTCCATGACCACCCACGGGTCGTCCTCGAACTCGAACACGTCGTGGATGGTGATGACGGTGGGGTGGTTGATCCGCGCGGCGGACTGCGCCTCGCGGCGGACCCGCGCGTGCGCGTCGGCGCGTTCGGCGTCGGTGAAGTGGCCGGGGAGCAGGACCTGTTTGATGGCCACGACCCGGTCCAGGGCCGTGTCGTGGGCCTCCCAGACGATCCCCATGCCGCCTCGGCCGAGCTCCCGGCGCAGGACGTAGCGGTTCGCGATGGTCGGCTGGCTGTTACTCGACATCTGTCGCCCTCTCGGAGCGGGCTCTGTACGGGAAGTTCCAGTGGGTCCGACGCCCCCGGAGGGGGGAAGGTTCCGGTGGCCGGGCCCTGGGAAGCGCGCCGGAACGGTGGCGTCGGCGACGGCGCGGGGGCCGGTGGCGCACGAAGGGGGCACCCCGCGTCCGCGAGGTGCCCCGTGGGTCCGGCCGACCCGCGCCGACGACTACTACTGCGAGTTGGTCATCTTGAGCACGTCGAGGGCCGCGTCGAGCTGCGCCTCGGTGAGCTTGCCGTCCTGGACGTAGCCGCGCTCCAGCACGACCTCGCGGATGGTCTTCTTCTCGGCCAGCGACTGCTTGGCGACCTTGGCGGCCTCCTCGTAGCCGATGTACCGGTTGAGCGGGGTGACGATCGACGGGGAGGACTCCGCGTACACGCGGCACTGCTCCTCGTTGGCGGTGATCCCCGCCACGCAGCGGTCCGCGAAGACGGTGGAGACGTTGGCCAGCAGGCGGATCGACTCCAGCACGTTGCGCGCCATCATGGGCAGCTGCACGTTGAGCTCGAAGTTGCCGGAGGCGCCGCCGAAGGCCACCGCCGCGTCGTTGCCGACGACCTGCGAGGAGACCTGGAGCATGGCCTCGCACAGGACCGGGTTGACCTTGCCGGGCATGATCGACGAACCGGGCTGGAGGTCGGGGAGGAAGATCTCGGCCAGGCCGGTGGTCGGGCCCGAGCCCATCCAACGGATGTCGTTGGCGATCTTGCAGTAGCCGACCGCGATGGTCCGCAGCTGGCCGGAGAGCTCGACCAGGGCGTCACGGGCGCCCTGCGCCTCGAAGTGGTCGCGGGCCTCGGTCAGTGGCAGTCCGGTGTTCGCGGCGATCTCGGCGATGACCCGCGCGGAGAAGCCCTCCGGGGTGTTGATGCCGGTGCCCACGGCGGTGCCGCCCAGGGGCAGCTCGGCCACGCGCGGCAGGACGGCCTCCAGGCGCTCCACGCCGTACCGGACCTGCGCGGCGAATCCGGCGAACTCCTGGCCCAGGGTGACGGGGGTGGCGTCCATCAGGTGGGTGCGGCCGCTCTTGACGATCGAGGCGAACTCGACCGACTTGCGGGTGAGCTCGCCCTCCAGGTGGCGCAGCGCCGGGATGAGCTCGTTCTGCACGGCCGAGGTGGCGGCGATGTGGATGGAGGACGGGAACACGTCGTTGGACGACTGCGAGGCGTTCACGTGGTCGTTCGGGTGGACGTCGAGGCCGGTGCGCTCCTTGGCGACGGTCGCCACGACCTCGTTCGTGTTCATGTTGCTGGAAGTGCCCGAACCGGTCTGGAAGACGTCGATCGGGAACTCGTCGTTCCACTTGCCGTCGGCGACCTCCAGGGCGGCCTCGCGAACGGCCTTGCCGAGGTCGTCGGAGATCACGCCGAGCTCGGCGTTGACCTTGGCGGCCGCGGCCTTGATCTGGCCGAGCGCGGCGATGTGGGCGTTCTCCAGCCCCTGGCCCGAGATCGGGAAGTTCTCGACGGCACGCTGGGTCTGGGCCCGCCACTTGGCCTCGGCCGGGACCCGGACCTCACCCATCGAGTCGTGCTCGATACGGAACTCACTCATTGCAACCCATCTCTCCTGGGAAAACCTGTGACCTCAAGCCTGCCAGACGCGGCAGGTCACGGCGCACCTCACCCTGGGTTCCCGGTGTTGTCCGTGTCATGTTGACATCCGCGCAGGTCACCGATGTCGGGCCGGTCAGGTCGGGAGTCAGCCCCGGAGCTGGCGGCGGGCCCTGGGCAGGGCCGCCAGGAAACGGCGCCGGGGAGCCCGCACCCGCACCGTCCCGAACAGGCAGAACCCGTCGATCTCCAGGACCGGGGGGTGGGACATCGAGCTACGGCGGGCGTTGGTGCTGCGCCTGCCGAGGAACGACCACCCCTTGACGCGTACCTCCACGCCCTCGGGGACGTCGATCACCACCCTCCCGAGGAAGGTGCTGACCGTCATCCGGTGGTGGTTGCGGGTGAGCAGCGCCTCACGCATGTCGATCTCGGCGCGTCCGCACACCGCCCCGGCCTGTTCGTCGGGGAGCGCCACCCAGCGCCCCCTCCGGGTGAGGGTGGTGAACCAGCTGACCATCGGTTCGGGATCGAGCTGGAGGGGCTGTTCCCCGGCGGGCAGGAGGTCGGCGGTGACCTCCGGAAGGTCGCCCAGGGTCCGGGCCGCCTCGACGCGCTCCAGCCGTTCCACGAACTCCTCCATGTCGATCCGGCCGTCGGCCACGGCGGAGCGCAGCACCTCGCTGACGCGTTCACGGTCGCTGTTGGAGGCCCTCATACGGGCGGGGGAGATGTCCTCACTCACACCGTTCAGCCTAGGCGAGCGGTGTTCCCGGCGGCGGCGCGTGAACCGGGGCGGCGGGGCGGGACAGGCCCGGCCCCCGCCCCGGTCACGCGGACACCCCTGGTCAGAGGTGCGTCAGTGCCCTCCTCGCCGGGGCGGACGAGGCCGAAAGCGGCCGCACGGCGATCCGCATCAGGGCGCGGGCGTTGTCGTCGCCCGCGACCCGGTTGGCGCTGAGCTGACCGCACGACAGACAGCGGTGCAGCACCAGCCACTCGCCGTCCGCGCGCGTGCTCACCCCGGCCGCCTCCATGCGGCCACGGCAGTCGGAGGCCCGGTCACCGGGGACCCGGCCGTCCACGTGCAGACTGGTGAGGCAGTGCGGACAGTGGTTGCGGTGCGCCGTACCCGGAGCACGCATCGGGACGTCGAGCCGGCAGTGCGCACAGCGGAACGCCCCCTGGTCCCGACCCTGGCGGCCCCGTTCGCCCCGGGCCCGCAGGACGGTCTTGGGACGCTGGCGCCGGAGTCGCCCGTGGCGGTGGTTGCCGCGGCCCACGGCTCACACCTCCCCGAACATGTCGAGCGGGAACGGCGGCTCGGCGAGCGGGCGCACCGCGATCCGCATGAGCGCCAACGGGTTGTCGTCGGCGGCCGCGGCGCTCTCGGAGAGCTCGTCGCAGAGCACGCAGCGGTGCACCAGACGCCACCCACCGTCGCGGGCGACGACCACGGAGATCGGTGTCATCCTCCCCGCGCAGTCGCTGGGCCCGACCTCGACCTGGTCGTGGACGTGGAGTGAGGTCAGACAGCTCGGACAGTGGTCACGCGGGGTGCGAGCGGGTTCGGAAACGGAAACGGACAGGCCGCAGAACACGCAGTCGAAGCCGACGCGCGCGGAACGGATGGAGGTGGTGGTACCGGGGGTGAGTTCGTAGTGGGACAACCCGGAGGCTCCTTGCTGGAAAGAACGGAAGTCGACAGCAAGAGCGCCGAGCGTGTCTCGACGGTGGGCGGGTTCGTTCAGACGTCCGAAGGGTGTCGGGGCAGGCGGAGACCCGCGCGGCTGTGAGGCGCGCTCGGCGCGTTCCGGGGCATGGACCTCAGTCCTTCTTCGTGCGTGGGCCCGCGCCCGCGCGTCCGTGTTCGGTACCTTCCCCACCACGGTAGACACGGCCCGCCGGGCAGCGCAACGGGTTTTCCACGCCTGTGGACCACCGGCCCGAAGGACCGGCACGAGCCGATAAACGATGGATTTTCGGCCGGTCCGCTGCCTACCGTGTCCCCATGACCACACCAGAGCCCGGCCGGGCCGTCCCGGGGAGTTCCGCCATGACCTCCCACGGGACCACCGCCGTGCCGGCCCTGCACCTGCGCGGCGTCGTCAAGCGCTTCGGCCCGATCACGGCCGTCGACGGACTCGACCTGGAGGTGCCCCAGGGGATCGTCCTCGGCCTTTTGGGGCCCAACGGCGCCGGTAAGTCCACCACCATGAAGATGCTCACCGCACAGGCCATCGCCGACGAGGGCACCATCCGCATCCTCGGCCACGAGGTCCCCGCCGAGTCCAAGTGGGCCCGGGCCCGCATGGGAGTCGTCCCCCAGCACGACAACCTCGACGAGGAGCTCACGGTCGAGCAGAACCTCCGCATGTTCTCGTTCCTCTACCGGGTCCCCCGGGCCCGCCGTAAGCAGGCCATCGCCCGTACCCTGCGCCTGGCCCAGCTCGGCGACCGCGGCGACACCCCCGTGGACGACCTCTCCGGTGGCATGCGCCGCCGCCTGCTCATCGTCCGCGCGCTCCTGCACCGCCCCGAGCTGGTCCTCATGGACGAGCCCACCGTGGGGCTGGACCCCCAGGTGCGCCAGGAACTGTGGGGCGTGATCACCGCCCTGCGCGACGAGGGCGCCACCGTGCTGATGTCCACCCACTACATCGAGGAGGCGGAGCGCCTCTCGGACGAGGTCGCGCTGATGGCCGGGGGCCGGATCGTCGAACGCGGGGTCCCGGCGGACCTCGTGGCCAAGTACGCGGGTGCGAGCGTCGAGGAGTACACCCCCGGCGACGACGGGATGGCCGCACTGGAGGGCCTGGTGCACGGGCACGGCCTCACCACCCGCCGCACCGGGACCACGCTGTCGGTCCTGCGCGCCGAGGAGCTGCCGGAGTCGCTCCGGGACCGCCTCGGCACCCCGGTCCGCAGGGAGAGCAACCTGGAGGACGTGTTCGTGACCCTGACCGGGGAGGCCGTCGAATGAGACCGTCACAGCGCCACGAGGACGCCCGCCCCGAGCGGCACGCCCGGCCCGGGCGGTTCGAGGCCGACGCCGTCCGGGGCGTGGTCGCCCGCGAGTGGATTCTCTACGGGCAGTCCTGGCGGGCCACCACCTTCGCCGCAGTGGTCGAGCCCACCGTCTACCTGCTCTGCTTCGGGTTCGGCATGGGCGCCCTCATCGGCACCCTGGCCGGGTACAGCTACATCGACTTCCTCGGCACCGGGATCGTCGCCGTGTCGGTCATGTTCCAGTCGATGATGCCCGCCGTCATCAACACCTTCATCAAGCGCCGCTTCCTGCACACCTACGAGGGCATCCTCGCAGCCCCCGTGGACGTGCGCGAACTGGTCACCGGAGAGGCCCTCTGGCTGGCCATGAGATCGGGCGTCTACGGGTGCGTGCCGCTGCTGGTGGCGATCGCGTTCGGCCTGAAGCCGGGGCCGGGCATGCTGCTGGTGCCGTTCGTCGCCTTCCTCGCCGGGTTCGCGTTCGCGCTCTTCGGTATCTGGATCTCGGCGGTGATCACCTCGGTGCGCTCCATGGACTACGTGTTCAGCGGCCTGTTCACACCGCTGTTCCTCATGGCGGGCACCTTCTTCCCGCTCACCCAGCTCCCCGACTGGATTCAGAAGGCCGCCATGATCAACCCCCTCTACCACGCCGTCGAGCTCATCCGGGGGGCCGTCTTCGGCGGGCTGGACGCCCTCGGAGCCCTCACCCACGTCGGCGTGCTGCTGGCCTTCGTGGTGCTGATGTGGAACCTGGCGGCCTTCCAGATGGGCCGCAGGGTCGTCGACTGACAGCGGACTCCGGGAACGACGACGGCGCGGGAGGGTCGCCCCTCCCGCGCCGTCGGGCCGCTCACGGGTCCGTTTCCCTGAGGTCAGTCCCGGGACGTGTTCCCGCTCGGCGCCCAGCGCAGCTCGACCACGGCCCGCTGACCCTCGTCGGCCACGCTCACCCCGACGCCGACGGCGCCCCACTGACCGGGCGATTGCACCTCCTCCTGGGTCATGACCTCACGCAGGTCGAAGTACCCGGCCAGCACGGCGTCGTCCAGGTCCTGCATGGTCTGCTGGAAGACCGGGTCCTCGGCCAGCTGGCCGGAGCCGACGTCGCCGTAGGTGGCCACCACGGTGTCGCCGTCCGAGGTCACCTCGGGCATCGGGCCGACGGAGTAGGGGCCGCCCATGGCCTCTTCCAGGAAACCCTCGATCGCCCCCTGGTCGCCCTCGACCGCGCGGTACGAGAAGGACGGCTCCGAACCGAAACCGATCTCCTGGAAGTCGCCGATGCCCAGGGCGGTGGAGCTGCCCAGCAGGGAGGTGAAGCCGCCCGGAAGCGACGCGCCGACCGAGTCGAAGAAGGACTCCATCTCGCTGCGGTCACTGTCGTTGAGGAAGGGGAGGTCGTCGTTCTCCCAAGCGGTGCTCAGGGCCTGGTCCATACCGCTTCCGGCGAAGGCCATGCCGGTGCCGGAGGGCAGGCCGCCCATCGCCTCCACGCTCGCGCCCGGCGCGTCCGCCAGCCAGGTCAGACCCTCGTCCTCCACCTCGAAGCCGAAGACGTCCATCCGGGCTTCGAGGTAGTCGCCGTCCACTCGAACGGAGGCGGTCATCCGCCCCTCGACGGAGGCGTCGACGCCCGTACCGAACTCGGCGGCCACACCCTGTTCCATGTTGCTCAGCTCGCTGAACCTGCCCAGGTCCATCCAGGCCAGGCCGATGCTGCCGCTGGGCACGTTGCCGAGGTCACCGGTGTAGGTGTCGTTCGACTCCAGGTCGCCGTGGGACGACATCTGGTTGTTGTACTCGCTGATTCCCTCGGCGTTCACCGCGATGACGGCGAAGTCGTCGACGATCTCGTAGTCGAGCCTGCCGTCCCGTTCGAGCTCGCCCAGGGTCTCCTCGGCGCCGGCGGCGTCGGTGATCGCGATCGCGAGCGCGAGGGCCATGTCGCCCTCCAACGCGGTGTCCTCGTCGGACGCGGGCCAGAAGGCGATACCGGCCTTCTTCCCGATCCACTCCTGCACCTCGGACCTCTTGGCGTCGAACTCCTGGGAGAACGCCTCGGCGAAGACACCCGAGGTGTCCTCGTCCACCTCGCCGGTCTCCTCGGTGATCTCGTCGGGGAGCTTCAGGGAGAAGCTGATCAGGTCCATGATCTGGGAGCCGTTGACATCCAGGTCGACCTTGCCGAAGGCCACGGAGTTGCCGGGCAGGACCGACTCGGGCTGGGGCCCGCCGCCGATCAGCGAGGCGGCCGCCCAGAGGGTGCCGCCCATGACCACCACGGCCACACCGGCCGCGGCGGGGATCAGCCACTTGCGGCCGCCGCGCGAGGGAGGCTGGCCGGGACCACCCGGACCCATCGGGGCACCGGGACCCATGGGAGCACCGGGGCCCATCGGAGCGCCCGGGCCGCCCGGTCCCATGGGGGCGCCGGGGCCGCCGTGGCCCATCGGTGCGCCCGGACCCTGCGCGGGAGGCCCTCCGGCACCCGGGAACTGCTGGCCCGGGCCCTGCGGGGGGTACCCCTGGCCCCCGGGCTGCTGGTGCGGGGCGAAGTGCGGTTGGCCGGGGCCCTGCTGGTGGGGGTATCCCTGGCCCGGCTGCTGTGGCGGCTGCCACTGGGGCTGCTGCGAGGGATCTGGGTAGGACATCGGACCTCCGACGAGGGTGTTCAAGGGGACTGGTGCGGGCGCGGGGCCAACGACGTGTCTGATGCGGACGAACACGGAGTTGTTCACCGGCAACCACAAGAGAACGCCGGCGGCGCACCGCCCGTGAGGACGGTGCGCCGCCGGCGCGCGGGGTCTACTCCGGGGCGGAGGTGAGGTCCACGCCGCTGTACGCGGACAGCTTGCTCAACCGGTGCTCGCTGCGGACCTGGCGGACGGTGCCGCTGCGGCCGCGCATCACCAGCGAGTCGGTGGTCACACCGGTCGACTCGTACCGGACCCCGCCCACCAGCTCGCCGTCGGTGATCCCCGTCGCGGCGAAGAAAACGTCGTCCGAGGAGACGAGGTCGTCGGTGTACAGCACGCGGTCCAGGTCGTGCCCGGCCTCGAGCGCCTTCTGGCGCTCCTGGTCGTCCTTGGGCCACAGGCGGCCCTGGATGACGCCGCCCAGACACTTCATGGCGCACGCGGTGATGATGCCCTCGGGCGTGCCGCCGATCCCCAGCATCAGGTCGACACCGGTACCCCGGCGCGCCGCCATGATCGCCCCGGCGACGTCGCCGTCGCTGATGAACTTGATCCGGGCGCCCGCGTCGCGCACGTCCTGCACCAGCTGCTTGTGGCGCGGACGGTCCAGGATGACGACGGTCACGTCCTGGGGCGACTTGCCCTTCGCGCGGGCCACGGCCCGGATGTTCTCGGCGGGAGAGGCGGCGATGTCCACCACGTCCGCCGCCTCCGGGCCGGTCGCCAGCTTCTCCATGTAGAACACGGCCGAGGGGTCGAACATGGTGTTGCGCGGGCTCATCGCGATCACCGCGATGGCGTTGGGCATGCCCATGGCGGTCAGGGTGGTGCCGTCGATCGGGTCGACCGCGACGTCCCAGTCGGTGCCGCCGCCGTCGCCGACACGCTCACCGTTGTAGAGCATGGGCGCGTTGTCCTTCTCGCCCTCGCCGATCACCACGGTGCCGTTCATCGACACGGTGCTGATCATGTGGCGCATACCCCGCACCGCGGCGCCGTCGGCGCCGAGCTTGTCGCCTTTGCCGACCCAACGGGCCGCCGCCAGCGCGGCGGTCTCGGTGACGCGGACCAGCTCCAGCGCGAGGTTACGGTCGGGCGCCGAGTGCTGCGCGGACGGGCTACTGGACTGCGACATGGACGTGACACCTTCCGTCGGGAAACAGGGTGGGGTTCCCTCTTAGGGTAGTCACCCGACGTGACCTCCGTTTATCCCGGCCGCGCGTTGCGGGTGCGGGTGGTCGGGTATCACGGGGCGCGACGCGGCCCGTAACATCGTGCACCTGTACCGGATCGGCCACGGTGTGGCGGTCCCGGCTGCCGGGAGGGCGGTCGTCAGGCGCGCCGGTCGCGTCGAGCCCGCCGCCCCGAGGCGGCGGGGAGCCCCCGTGGTCTCCCAGGACGCGGGGACCGGACAGGAGTGAGGGCGTGACAGTGGACAAGACGGACAAGCCCGCGCGGGTCTCCCCGCGCGGCGCGGCCACCCGCAGTGCCCTGCTACAGGCGGCGGCCCAGGTGTTCCGCACGGTGGGTTTCGCGAAGGCCGGGGTGAGCGAGGTCGTCTCGGTCGCCGGCGCCAGCGTCGGCAGCCTCTACCACCACTTCACCGGCAAGGCCGACCTGTACGTCGCCCTGTACGAGGAGTTCCAGCAGCGCCAGCAGGAGCGCACCCACCAGGCGGTCCGCGACGCGCGCTCCGAAGGTGAGAGCGATCCCACACGGCTGATGAACATCGCCGCGCACGCCTACCTGCTCGGCTGTATCGAGGAGCGCGACACCGCCCGGCTGTTCTTCAGCGGCGACGGCCCGCCCGGGTTCGACCACCAGCTGCGGTCCCGGCTCACCCAGTGGACCGACCGCAACGTGGCCCTGTTCCGCAAGGCGGACGAGCCCGTGGACGAGGCGCTGCTGATCGTGGTGAGCGGTTCCATGCTGCTCGCCGTCGCCGAGGTCGTGCGCCGTGACGACACCGACGCGCACCGGCTCGCCGACGCGATCACCGGTCTGCTCACCGAACTCGAACCCCGCCACCGCCAGCGGGACTGAGCGGTGCGGGGGAGCCCCCGGGGCCCGGGCCCCGGGGGCTCCGGGCCGGGTCGGGCACCCGCGCACACCGTCTAAGCGCACCCCAGGTCGAAGCGGCCCGGGACCTGCGGCAAGCTGGTTCTGTCATGAGTTCATACAGCCGGGCCAACGCCACCTTCAAGAACTACGCCATCTCCCTCGGGGTGGTCCTCGCGATCATCCTGGTGATGGCGTTCGTGGTCTCCACGCGATCGGGCGAACACATCCCCGAAGTACAGTTCCGCCCGGACATCGAGGTGCTCAGGAGCAGCGCCGAGTATCCGGTGACCGCCCCCGACGAGACCCTGCCCGAGGGCTGGACACCCACCAGTTCCTCCCTGGACCTGACCGGTCCGGTCGAGTGGACCGTGGGGTTCGCCACCCCCAAGGACAGCCACGCGAGGCTCACCCAGAGCGACGCCGACCCGGACACCGTGGTGCGCGACGGTGTCCGGGACGCCGAACCCGTGGGCACCGTCATGGCGGGAGACCGGGAGTGGGAGCACCTGGAGTCCGACGACTGGGGCGCGCTCGTGCTGCGCGAGGAGGGCCGGACCGTGGTCATCGCGGGCAGCGCCGGGGTCGACGAGTTCGCCGAGCTCGCCGAGCACCTGGAGACCTTCCCGGTCCCGGAGCCAGAGGACACCGACGCGGTCGATGACGAGGCCGGGACGGACACCGGGGACACGGACTCCTAGGGCGTGCGACCGCCCTCTTGGGGCGCGTGACGGCCCCGACACGAAGGGCCCCGCCGAACCAGCTCGGGTTCGGCGGGGCCCGCGTCGTCGGGGACGGCGCGACTACTCGGCGCGCAGGTCCCGGCGCAGCTCCTTGGGGAGCGAGAAGGTCAGGGTCTCGTCAGCGGTCGTCACGGGGCTCACCGAGCCGAAACCGTGCCCGGCCAGCTTGTCGAGCAGCTCACGGACCAGGATGTCGGGCACCGAGGCGCCGCTGGTCACGCCCACGGTGGTGACGCCCTCGAGCCAGGCGTCGTCCATGAGGGTGGCGTTGTCGATCAGGTACGAGGCGTTCGCCCCGGCGTCCAGGGCCACCTCGACCAGACGCACGGAGTTCGAGGAGTTGTCCGAGCCCACCACGATGACGAGCTCGCACTCGGGCGCCATCGCCTTGACGGCGTCCTGGCGGTTGGAGGTGGCGTAGCAGATGTCGTCGCTGGGCGGGTCGAGCAGGTTCGGGAACCGCTCGCGGAGCGCGTCGACGGTCTGGTTGGTCTCGTCCACCGAGAGGGTGGTCTGGGACAGCCAGGACACGTTGTCCGGGTCGCGGACCTCGACCTTGTGCACCTCGTCGGGGCTCTCCACGATCTGGATGTGGTCCGGGGCCTCACCACTGGTGCCCTCGACCTCCTCGTGGCCGATGTGGCCGATGAGGATGATGTCGCGGTCCTCGGCGGCGAAGCGCTGGGCCTCCTTGTGCACCTTGGTGACGAGGGGGCAGGTCGCGTCGATCGTCTTGAGCTGGCGGCGGTGGGCCTGCTCGTGGACGGCCGGGGAGACGCCATGGGCGGAGAAGACCACGATGGCGCCCTCGGGCACCTCCTCGGTCTCCTCGACGAAGATCGCGCCGCGCTCCTCGAGGGTGCGCACGACGTGCGTGTTGTGCACGATCTGTTTGCGCACGTAGATCGGGGCGCCATACTGTTCCAGTGCCTTCTCGACCGTGATGACCGCCCGGTCGACTCCGGCGCAGTACCCCCGGGGGTTGGCGAGAAGCACGCGGCGTTGGTTCGTGGCAGTCGTCGTCGCACTCATGGGACACATCCTAGGTGTGATCCGGGGCCGTGGGTCCGGGTGTGGCGAAGGGCACCGGTACGGGT
Source organism: Nocardiopsis sp. NPDC006938 (assembly GCF_042869555.1). Lineage (NCBI taxonomy): Bacteria > Bacillati > Actinomycetota > Actinomycetes > Streptosporangiales > Nocardiopsidaceae > Nocardiopsis > Nocardiopsis sp. NPDC006938. The sequence continues at coordinate 67,492 of NZ_JBIAGA010000010.1, forward strand.
GGTCGGGGGAGGCGCCGCAGGCAGGTGACGTCGGGGGGTCGAACCCGCCCCTTCAGGCGCCGAAGTGGCGAAATCGTTCACTTCCCGCCCGCTCAAGCTGTTACTCCCTCCTCTATCCTGGTTCACCATCGCATCTGTTATGAGGCGGTTCGCCCTCAACTCGGCCTTGCCTTGTTCGCTGGACGCGCGCCGCCGGCCCAACGCCGAGAGCATCAGGAGCCCCCGTCCTATGTCGAACCCGACCATCGTCACGAAGCTGACCACCCTCGTCAGGGGCATCTTCGGGCGCAAGGACCCGGTCGTCACGACCGTGCAGGACCCCAAGGACGAGACCCCCGCCACCGAGGGCGCGGAGCAGACGGAGCGGGCCGAGGCGCCCGCCGAGGTCACCGCCGAGACCGTGTCCGAGGTGAAGCCCTCCGCTGACAGCGCGGACACGGCCGACACCGCCGAGACGACCAACACCGCCGAGACGACCGAGACGGCCGACGCCGCCCACAAGGCCGAGGACGAGCCCGCCGGGACCCCGGAGGCGCCCGAGGGCGACCAGCCCGCCGAGGCCCCGAAGGAGACCGCGGCCGAGGGCGCTCCGCTCGTCGAGGAGCCCCGGGACGAACCCTCCGTCCCCGCCACCGCCGACGTCCCCGAGGACGGCACCGCCCTGGCGGAGGAGATCGAGGTCGCCGAGGCCCACACCACGGTCGCCAGCGACGACGTCCTGGAGCGGGTCCGCAAGGAGGCCGCCCCCGCCGCCGAGGACCTCGCCGTGCCCACCTACGACGAGCTCACCCTGCCGTCCATCCGGGCCCGTCTGCGCAAGCTCACCATCGAGCAGGTCCGCGACCTGCGCGCCTACGAGGTCGCCCACCAGGGCCGCCCCGAGTTCATCAAGATGTACGACAACCGGATCGCCAAGCTGGAGTCCGAGGCCTGAGCCCGCGCGTGCCCCCGGCCGACCCCCACGGGACCGCCGCCCCCGTGCCCGCCCCGGAGACGCTCCCACGGCCCCCCGCCCCGGGCCGTGCCGTCTCCGGGGCCGCGCGGCCCCTCCTTCACCGAACTGTCCGCGCCCTGGCCTAGGCTCGGTGACCATGGGCATGGAGAGTTCGGCGGAGTCACCGCAGCCGGTCAGGACCGTACTCCAGGCGGTCGGCGGCTGGATCGACCGGCTGGGAGCCATCTGGGTCGAAGGGCAGATCGCCGAACTCAACGCGCGCGGCCGCATGGTCTACATGACGCTGCGCGACCCGGTCGCCAACGCCTCCATCCGGGTGCTCTGCGAGACCTCCGTGCTGCGCCGCCAGGAACCCTCCCCGGGTCCGGGCGACCGGGTGGTCATCCACGCCAAACCCGACTTCTACCAGCTCAAGGGCACCTTCTCGCTGCGCGCACGGGAGATCCGGCACGTCGGGATCGGCGAGCTCCTGGCCCGGCTCGAACAACTGCGCCGGACCCTGACCGCCGAGGGCGTGTTCGACCCGGCCCGCAAGCGACCGCTGCCCTTCCTGCCCACCACCGTGGGCCTGATCTGCGGCCGCGACTCGGCCGCCGAGCGCGACGTGCTGGAGAACAGCCGCCGCCGCTGGCCCGCCGTGCGCTTCGAGGTGCGCCAGGTGGCGGTCCAGGGCGACCGCGCCACCCGTGAGGTGATCGAGGCCCTGCACGACCTGGACACCCGCCCCGAGGTAGACGTCATCGTCATCGCCCGGGGCGGCGGCTCCATGGAGGACCTGCTGCCCTTCTCCGACGAGGCGATGGTCCGCGCGGTGGCCGCCGCGGCCACCCCCGTGGTCAGCGCGATCGGCCACGAGCAGGACGCGCCCCTGCTCGACCACGTGGCGGACGTGCGCGCCTCCACCCCCACCGACGCCGCCAAGCGCACCGTGCCGGACGTGGGGGAGCAGCTGGAGATCATCCGCCAGCTCCGCGACCGGGCCCGCAGGGTGATCCGGGGCGGTGTCGACCGCGAGCTGGCCTGGCTGGCGAGCGTGCGCTCCCGCCCGGTCCTGGCCGACCCGGTCCGGGAGACCGAACGCCTCACCGAACAGGTGCTGGAGCTGCGCGACCGCGCCCGCCGGAGCCTGACTGCGTCGCTCGACCGGGCCGCCGACACCCTGGTCCACACCGAGGCCCGGCTGCACGCGCTCTCCCCGGCTACCACGCTGGCGCGCGGCTACGCGATCGTGCAGCGCGAGGACGGCTCCGTGGTCCGCTCCGCGGCCGAACCGGCGGTGGGGGAGACCCTCAGGGTGAGGTTCGCCGAGGACGGCCTGCGCGCCACCGTCGACGCCCTGGACACCGAGGGGGAGGCCTCGGGAGGCGGCCGCGGGGAGGAGCGCACCGGCCGCGGCGGGAGCGCGCGGCCGTAAGAGGAGGGCGGCGCCCGCCGCAGACGACACACCAGCCACCACCGAGGGGGAGCAGGCATGACCGATCAGGGCGAGGCCCCGGAACTGAGCTACGAGGAGAGCCGGGAGGAGCTGAACAACGTCGTCCGCAGACTGGAGTCGGGCGGCCTCACCCTCCAGGAGTCCCTGGAACTGTGGGAGCGCGGCGAGAGGCTGGCGCGCGTGTGCGAGCACTGGCTGGAGGGCGCCCGCGCCAAGCTGGCCGCCGCCGTGGACGAGCGGCGCGCCGACGAGCCGGGGGACGACGACGCCCCCTTCTGAGACCGGCCGGAGTCCGGGGGCCCGGGTTCGGGGCGCGGGGTCTACCTGCGGCCGTTGAGTTCGTCGCCGAGGTCGCGCAGGTTGCCGGGCAGGCCGCGGAAGACCGCGACCACGAGCACCAGCGCGGTGCCGAGGAACAGCCACGGGGCGACCTCGGCCAGCCGGGAGGCCAGGCCGAGGATGAGGACCCGGGCGAACCCCTCGTTGCCCAGGGCCAGCACGCTCTCGGCCGCGACGACGGCGACGAAGTAGGCGATGGGCGGGCTCACCGACAGCGAGAGCAGGTCGCCGGGGCGGACCAGGGCCGCCGTGACCAGGCAGGCGAGGGTGAAGGCGAGCCCTGGTGCGGCGGGGGTCGAGGTCAGGTGGGCGATCATCGTCCCGGCGAAGCTGAACACGACGATGAGCAGCACCCCGCCCCGGCCGGTGAGCCGTGGCGGGCGCCAGGCGGCGGTGGCCTTCGGGTGACTGTGTGCCGTCCTGTTCGGGCCCGGGTGGCTGCGCGGGGCCCTGGCCTCGCCCTTCGCCTCCCGGCCGCGACCGTTGGACCGCACGAAGTACGGGGCTTGTCCGGGCTCCGGACCGTCCGACTTGCGCGGGGGCATGGTCGTGCGCCTCCCCAGTTTGTTACTCACGGTGTTTAGTGTGTCACTTCTCGTGAAGATTCGGGGGTCTTTCCTGGGATCGTGTCGTCATTTCGGCCAGTTGCCCGTTCCGGGGTGATCGCGGCTTCCACCCCTTGGACGCCGAGATCTCCCCGCCTGGTTCTGGGCGGTTCCAGAGGCATGACCGGTTCGTCACTCTCCGTGCATGACGCCTCCTGGGTTGGTTTGGGTCGAACCGCTGTTGCCGTTTCCACCTTGCCGAATACCGCCGAATTCGGCGCTACCGGCGGTCGCCTCGGCGAGCTCCGGTGCCGCCACCGTACGCGGCCGCCCCTCCACCCCGGCGAGCCGCTCCAGGTCACCGTCGACCAGGCCCAGCTCGCCGAACCGCCGAGCGGTCACCAGCACCCTGCTCTCCAACGACCCCACCGTCTGGTTGTAGGCACCCACCGTGCGGTTCAGCGCCCGCCCCAGCCCCTCCACGTGCCCGCCCAGCGTCGACAGCCGGGCGTACAGCTGCTTGCCCAGGTCGAACACCTCGCGCGCGTTCTCGCTCAGCGCCTCCTGCTGCCAGGCGTACTGCGCGGTCCGCAGGAGGGAGATCAGCGTGGTCGGCGTCGCGATGTGCACCCGCCGCCCCATGGCGTACTCCAACAGCCCGGGATCGTGCTCCAGGGCCGGAGCCAGGAAGGCCTCTCCCGGGATGAACAGCACCACGAACTCCGGGGCCGGTGTGAACGCCGTCCAGTAGGACTTCGCCGCCAGCTGGTCCACGTGCGTGCGCACGTGCCGGGCGTGCGCGCGCAGCCTCTCCCCGGACTCCCGCCCCTCGCCCGCCTCCACCGCGTCCAGGTAGGCGGCCAGCGGAACCTTGGAATCCACCACGATGTTCTTGCCACCCGCCAGCCGCACCACCATGTCCGGCCGCTGGGCCCCGGCCACCGCCTGTTCCTCGAAGTCGCAGTACGCGGACATCCCGGCCAGCTCGGCCACCCGCCGCAGCTGGAGCTCCCCCCACCGGCCGCGTGCCTCGGGCCTGCGCAGCGCCGTCACCAGGGACCGGGTCTGGTCCCGCAACCGGTCCGACCCCTCGCGCACCGACTCGACCTGCTTGGCGAGTTCCGCGTGCGCGGCGGCCCGCCCGGCGTCGACCTCCCGCAGCTGCGCCTCCACCCGGTTCAGGGTCGCCGTCAACGGTTCCACCATCCGCTCCACCGCCCGGCGGCGCTCGTCCAGGTCGCCCCCGGCCTGCGCGCTCACCGCCCGCAGCCTCCCCTCGGCGAGTTCGAGGAAACGCTGGTTGGTCTGGTCCAACGCCTGCGCGGACAACGCGCGGAACCGGTCCGCGAGCTGTTCCTCCACATACGCCGCGCGCTCCTCCGCCGCACGGGCGTCCGCCCGGGACTCCGCGTCGCGGCCGCGCGCGAGCAGCCAGCCCACGGCGGCACCGAGGGCCAGGCCGATGACGAGAACGAGTACGAGAGCGAGGGCGTCCATGGCGCCATGCTCTCAACCCGAGGGGGCCGCGCGCCCGCCAACGCGCAGGACGCCGCCCGGAGTCGCGGGGGCGGTGGAGCGCCGGGGAGTCCGAGCCGGTCCCTGACCGGAACCGGCCACCGGCGGGGGTTGCCCGCGGCCGAAGCCAGCGCCGACGCTTTCTGGAACCCCCGTGACGGCGGGGTCGCGACACTCGTGGAATCCGCGCGCCACGCGGCGCTCCGAGAAAGGTCACCCCATGCGCCTGGCCACCCACACCAGCGGGACCGGGGAACGGCTCGCCCTCCTCGTGCACGGCGGCACCTCCCTCCACCGGACCTGGCACGCCGTCGAGGAGGAACTCCTGCGTCGCGGCTACCGGGTGCTCGGAGCCGACCTGCGGGGACACGGAGCCAGCCCGCGCGGCGCGTACACCGTCGAGGCCCTGCGCCAGGACCTCGTCGACACCCTCCCTGCCGGGGCCGACCTGGTCCTGGGCCACTCCCTGGGCTGTCTCGCGCTGTCCCTGGCACTGGACCACCTGCGCCCGGCCCGGGCCGTCTACCTCGACCCGGCGTTTCGCGTCCCGCCCCAGCCCGAGGGGGCCGGGCACCGGCTGCGGACGGTGCTGGCCACGGCCACCGCCGAGCGGGTGCGCGAACTCCACCCCCGGTGGAGCGACCAGGACGTGCGCATCGCGCTGGAGGGCTTCGCCGCCACCGACCCCGACTTCCACACATGGGTGATCGACCACGTCGCCGGTGTGGACAACTTCCCCAAGACCGCCGAGGTGCCCTCCCTCGCGGTGGTCGCGGGGGTGGGTTCGCCGATCGGCGCCGAAGGCGCCCGCATCCTGGCCGAACGCGGGTTCACCGTCCGCACCGTCGAGGGCGCCGGGCACGACCTCCACCGCGACGACCTCCCCGGCCTGCTGGCCGCCCTCGACGGCTGGGTCTGACGGACGCGGCGTCAGGGCTCGGAGGGGGCTCCTCGGCACGCGCGCAGGGCCGCGCGCCACACCGAGACCGAGTCCCAGAACCCGCTCGGGGGCTCCTCCGGGGCGAACATCCACATCCGCTCCCACGCGGGGGAGGACCGCCCGCAGATCTCCTCCCGTGCCTCGTAGGGCGGGTCGCCGCTGATCGGGAACCACAGGTACTCCAGCGGGTCCAGGAGCGCCATCAGCCGCTCCTCCACCCCTCGGTCCGGGCGCACCTTGGCCATCACCCAGGGCCGGAAGCGGCGCAGCACCTCCAGCCCCCCGGCGACCACGTCCGGTTCGGTCCCGGACGTGTCGATCTTCACCACGGTGGGGAAGGTCGCCGCCGACTCGTTCCAGCGGGACAGCGTCGACGTGCGCACGGTGATGTGCGACAGTCCCAGGCGCGCCGTGGGCACCAGCCGGTTGCACATGTCGTTGTGCAGGGCGCGGCGAAGGTGCCCGCTGCCGTTGTGGTTGCTCAGGGCCAGGTCGACCACGCCGAATCCGAGGTCGCCGGAGGAGGACACGGACCGCGCGGCGGCGGCCAGTTCGGGGGTGGGCTCGAACGCGAAGACCGGGCGGCGCGAGCGCGCGGCCGCGAGCATCGAGTACACGCCCACCCCCGCGCCGACGTCGAGGACCGCGCCGGGACGGGTGTGGTCGAGGATGGCCATGAAGCTGGCCAGGCTGTCGGGTTCGTGCCGGGCCAGCCCGGAGGCGGCCAGGCGGCGGGGGACCGTGAGGTCCCCGGACAGCTGGAGGGTGATCGTGTCCGGCCCGACCGGGCGCCGGTCGTCCTCGGGCCGGGGCAGGGCCAGGGTGAACCGCCGGTTGCGCGGCGGAACCCGGGCCGGGTCCAGGCCGCCCAGGCTTCTGGGCAGGTGCACGCGGAGCTGCCGCGTGGCGAAGCGCACGAGCGGGTACCGGTGTACGAGTGCGCGCAGCTGGTCCTGGACCACGGTGACTTCCCCCAAGAGAAACGGAGCCTCGGTGACTGCTGCCGGGGGGTGCTCGCCGGTGTCCTGTCGGCTCGATCCCTGCTCGTGGTGCCCGGCCGCACCTCGAACCTACTCTCCGTGTCCGTGTCAGCGCACTCCGTTTCGGTGATTGGCCTTCGCGGTGCGGGACGGCCCACCCGCCGCTCCGCATAGACTCTGACCTTGTGAGTCTGTCTATCGGGATCGTCGGCCTGCCCAACGTTGGCAAGTCCACCCTCTTCAACGCCCTGACCAAGAACGACGCTCTGGCGGCGAACTACCCGTTCGCCACCATCGAGCCCAATGTCGGAGTCGTGGGCGTGCCCGATGCCCGGCTCGCGAAGCTGGCCGAGATCTTCGGCTCGGCGAAGATCCTGCCCGCCACGGTGGACTTCGTCGACATCGCGGGCATCGTGCGCGGAGCCTCCACCGGTGAGGGCCTCGGTAACAAGTTCCTCGCCAACATCCGCGAGAGCGACGCGATCTGCCAGGTCATCCGGGCCTTCGAGGACGCCGACGTCACCCACGTCGACGGCGACGTCGAGCCGTCGCGCGACATCGAGACCATCAACACCGAGCTGATCCTCGCCGACCTCCAGACCCTGGAGAAGGCGATCCCGCGCCTGGAGAAGGACGCCAAGCGCAACGCCAAGGACAAGGACTGCCAGGAGCTGCTCAAGGCCGCCCGGGCGGCCCAGGAGGTCCTCGACGGCGGCGTCTCGCTCTCCCAGGCCAAGGACGTCGACCTGGACCGGCTGCGCGAGCTGAGCCTGCTCACCGTGAAGCCGTTCATCTACGTCTTCAACCTCGACAGCGACGAGCTCGCCGACCAGGCCCTGCGCGGCAAGCTCCAGGACCTGGTCGCCCCGGCCGAGGCCATCTTCCTCGACGCCAAGATCGAGGCGGAGCTGGCCGAGCTGGAGGACGACGAGGCCGAGGAGCTGCTGGAGTCCCTCGGCCAGACCGAGTCCGGCCTGGCCCAGTTGGCCCGGGTCGGTTTCGCCACCCTCGGCCTCCAGACGTACCTGACCGCCGGGCCCAAGGAGGCCCGCGCCTGGACGATCAAGCGGGGCGACACCGCCCCCGAGGCCGCCGGGGTCATCCACACGGACTTCCAGCGCGGCTTCATCAAGGCCGAGGTCGTGTCCTTCGACGACCTGGTCGCGGCCGGCGACATGCAGTCCGCCCGGGCCGCGGGCAAGGTCCGCATGGAGGGCAAGGACTACGTGATGGCCGACGGCGACGTGGTGGAGTTCCGCTTCAACGTCTGATCCGCACGCGCGCGAGGGCGGGCCGGGGTTTCCCGGCCCGCCCTCCGTCGTCTCCGGGCGGGGTCTCCGGGGTGGCAGAGGCCCCTCTCGGCCACCGCGTCGGCCTCCGTGGGGAGGGCTTGCGGGGGGCGACACGCGCGTCGCGGACCCTCGCGGTGAGGGGCTCCGTCGCGTCCGGCAGGCGTCGTGGTCGCGTCACCGGAAGGGCTCCGACTTGACCGTTCGAGAATTGTCGAAATATTATCGTGCGAGATTTGTCGAACGATTGGAGGGGTGATGGCTCCGGCCAGGACCTACGAACACCCGGACACCGAGCGCATCGCCATGCCGAAGGTGCTGTTCGCGCTCAGCGAGCCGCTCCGGCTCAACATGGTGCGCGTGCTCGCCGAACGCGGAGAGGTCGACAGCATCGAACTCGGACCCGGTCTGCCCCGGTCGACGCTCACCCACCACACCAGCCTGCTGCGGGAGTCCGGTGTCGTCTTCGTCCGCGCCGAGGGGCGCAAGTGCATGATCCGGCTCCGGGAGGACGACCTGGAGGCCCGCTTCCCCGGACTCGTCCGTACCGTCCTCGACGGCTACGCCGCCCACACCGCCGACGGGGAGGAGGCGTGATCCGCAGGCTGTGGCCCCTCATCGCGGCCGCCACGGCCCTCGGGATCGACGCCTACGTCCTCGCCGGGGTGCTCCCCTCCATCGCGGACTCCCTGACGACCACGGTGGCGATGATCGGGCTCGGAGTGACCGCGTTCACCGCCGCCTACGCGCTGGCCGGGCCGCTCCTGTCCGGACGGCTCACCCGGGGCGGCACGGCGGCGGCGCTCCTGGTGGCGCTCGGCGTCTTCAACCTCGGCAACCTCGTCACCGCACTCGCCCCCGGCATCGGAGTCTTCCTCGTCTCCCGGGTCGTCGCCGGGGCTGGGGCGGGCGTCCTCACCGCCGTCGCCACCGCGACGGCGGCGGCGATGGTCGACGGGAACGAACGCGGCCGGGCCATGGCCATGGTCACCTTCGGGCTGTCCGCCGGAACGGTGGCCGGGGTGCCGGTGGGCATGCTGATCGGCCAGACCCTCGGCTGGCGCTGGACCATGGGACTCGTGGTGGCCATCGGTGTCCTCAGCATGGTCGCCCTCGCGGCCCGGTCGCGGACCCTGCCCTCCCTGGCCGCGACCCGCGGTGCTCCCGTGTTCGGGGTGCTGCGCTCGGCCCGGACCGCCGTTGGGGTGCTCACGGCCTTCCTGCTGGGGATCGCCAGCCTTGGCCTGTACACCTACCTGCTGCCGATGGCCGAGACCCGGGGACTGGGGGAGTGGGGGTTCGCCCTGGTGTGGGCGTGGGGGATCGGCGGCGTCACCGGCTCCGCACTGGTCGGCCGCCCGCTCGACCGGTACGGGCCGGGGGTCCTGCTGCTGGTGCTGCCCGCCCTCCTCGCCACCGCTTTCGCAGCGGTGTGGGTCCTCACCGGGCCGATCGTGTGGCTGGTCGCCGCCGCCGTGTGGGGCGCCGCGGGGTGGGCCAGCGTGCCGACGCTGCAACAGGCACTCACCCATGACCGGCCCGAACGGGCGATGCCGGTCATCGCCTTCCAGATGGCCGCCATGTACCTCGGGTCGGCCGTGGGCGCGGCGCTCGGCAGCGGTTTGCTCGCGGCCGGAACCCGGGCGGGCGACCTCGCGGGTTGGGCCCTGGCGCCGGCGGGGGCGGGCGTCCTACTGGCGGGGTGGATCAGTCTCGTGGCCCTGCGTGGGCACGGCCGGGCTCCGGAGCCCCGGGCCCGCGTCTGACGGTTCCGGAGGCCTCCGATACGCGGTGGGGAACCACGTGCCGGGGCTCCCCAGGACGCGGAGAGGGCATGCGCTCGATGGGGACGGGGGGAGACCGCGCAGCGTGGGCCGCTCAGCTCCGCGCGGGCTCCCGGTCCGGCGCGTCCCGCTGGCGGCGGAGCAGGCCCAGGACGATCAGGGTCTGGGCCGCGATGTAGGTGCTCATCACCAGGAGGTCGCGCTGCGGCAGCTCCAGGCCGGGCGCGAAGGCGTTCAGGGCGATCAACGAGTCCGAGACCAGGAAGAGCGCCCCGCCCGCCGCGACCCACGGGCCCATGCCGGTGGCCAGGACCGCCATCAGGCCCAGCAACAGCCCGTAGAGCAGCACGGGAACCAACAGGCCGCCGGTGTGGGGCGCGCAGATCCAGACCAGGGCGGCCACATAGGCCACGTAGGGGACGAGGAGGAGGCGCCGCCGCCGCAGGACGCTCTCCGCCCGGTGGGGCCAGAACGCGACGACGAACACCACCTGGGCCACCAGGAAGAAGCCCACCATCAGCAGGAACGCGGTGTCTCCCGTCGCCAGGCCCGGCGCGGAGTCGCCGAGCCAGGAGAAGCCCAGCGCGAGCAGGGCCAGCCCGAGCAGGCGGCCGCGCGGTCGCCGGGCCGCCGTGACCAGCACCAGTGCCAGCGCGGGCATCAGCAGGACCTGGGTGGGGCGGGACCACGCCTGGGGGCCCAGGACCTGGATGACCAGGTGCGCCAGGGAGAGCAGGCCGAAGAACAGCAGCGCGACCCGCGCGAGGGGAGCGTGTGGGATCATCGCGCCATCCTAGACACCGGGGGCGCGGGCCGCCCCGGGGGCCTCGGTCGCCGGAGGCGGGGCGGGCGGGGTCCGAGTGGCGCTGGTTACATCCGGTCAACGGTTTCCTGGCCACTCAGGACACATCTTGCTCACCAACCGGTGACCAATCCCTTTACGGACTGGCCAGAAATGCTCTGACGTGCGCATCCATGCTGAGGGTTCGATGGTGAATTGCAGCGCTCTGCACCTTTTGCGGGGTTCTCTCACCCAGGGCAATGTGGTCCGGACGGGAAACGCGGACCCGTCCTGGCCGCTCCCAACCCGCACAATGCCTCACTATAGGGATGGGGTAGACAAGGGCATGGCGGAAGGCGTCGGCGACGACGTGCGGGAGACCAGGCGTCGGCGCAACGGCCGACGCGTCACTGTGTGCGGGACCAGGAGGCGGGGATGGCCAAGACGGCGCGGCGCGACACCGCGGTGCGTGACCCGGAGGACGACGCCGAGCGGGAACCCGACGCACCGCGCCCCCGGAAGCCTCGGGCCGGAGCGGGCGGGCGCTGGTGGGTCGGCGTCGGCCGCGTTCTCCTGTGGGCGTTCATCATCGTCGTCGTCTTCAACGGCATCTGGTTCCCCATCCGCAACGGTTTCTCCCTGCCCGGTACCGGCGCCGAACCCGAGGTGAACGAGAGCGTCGACTTCCCCGAGGCCCCCGCCGCCGCCTTCGCGCTCCGGTTCGCCGAGACCTACCTCGACACCTCCGACCCCGAGGCGCGGCTCGACACGCTGGCGGCCTTCGTCCCCGAGGGCCGGGTCGGCGACCTCAACCTCCCCGCCGACAGCCTCTCCGGAGAGAACCTGACGGTCACCTCCGTGGACGTGCGCGACGAACACAACGCCGTCGTCGCGGTCCGCGCGGACGTCAACGACGAGGCCATGAGACTGGAGGTGCCGGTCTACAGCGACGGCGCCTCGCTGGTGCTCTCCGGGCTGCCGGCGCTCCTGGGCGCCCCGCGCCAGGCGGAGCTGCCCGCGGTCCCCTCCTACGACACCGACCCCCGGGCCGCCGAACAGCTGGAGAAGGAGCTCCCCAACTTCTTCAAGGCCTACTCGGACGACGCCGAGCTCCTCGACCGATTCGTGGAACCGGGTGCCACCATCACCCCACTTCCGGCGAACAGCGTGGAATTCGGCGAACTGTCCTTCATGCCGGTGCCATCCAAGTCCTCGACCGGGGATGATGACGTACGACAGGTGGCGACCACCGTGGTCTGGAACCTCCCTTCCACCGACGCCGGAGACGGTGCGGGCGAAGCCGGACAGCTGGTGCAGAACTACCTGGTCACGGTCGTGAACACCGGAAACGAGTGGTACGTGCGTGACATCCAGGGCGCCCCGCACTCGTTCGGCGACTGACGGACGACGGGGCCAGTAGGCAAGGAGACGAGACGAACATGCGCACACCAGTAACGACAGCGGAGGAAGGCGCCTGACATGCTCCCCCTGTTGTCCGCCACGGCCGACACCATGACGGCCCTCGGCGCCGTGGACCCGATCTCCCTCGCGGTCGAGGCCACCCCCGCACAGAACGCCCCCGACACCGGCGGCCTCGCGGACTTCCTGCGTGGCTTCTTCGGGCCGCTGTTCCTCGTCATCGTGTCCATCGTGGCGATCTTCTTCCTGTTCACCAGGGAGATCACCCGCTTCATGCAGTTCATCATCCTGGCGATCTTCATCGGCATCGTGTTCTACGTGCCCGGCATCATCGAGGTCATCGCGGTGGCGCTCGCCCGAGCGATGGGCGTATCGACGGAATAGGCGAGGGAGGCCGGAAAACGTGGATCTGCCCACGTACACCAACATCTGGCGTATCGAGAAGCGGCTGTACAAGCTCTACGATTTCCGGCTGCCCATGCCGCTCCCGGTGGGGACCTTCGGGGTCGCCCTGGGCGTGTTCGCGCTGTGGGTGGTGCTGCTCAGCATCCTCAACGCCCCGTTCGCCTTCGGCAACGGCTGGCACCTGGTGCTCTGGGTCGTCCCGCCGGGAGTGATCACCGTGCTGGCGACCCGGCCGGTGATCGAGGGCAAGCGCCTCACCGAGCTGCTCATCTCGCAGGCCCGGTTCCTCACCGAGGCCCGCGTGTTCACCCGGCTCGCACCCGAGTACGAGCCCGCCGAGATCAGGGTCACGGTTCGCGTGTGGCACCGGGACCCCGAGGCCGGGCCGCTGCCGCTGCCCCGCGGAACCCGCCGGGCCCGGGCCGAGGAGGCCGTCGAGGCGCAGGAGGCGACCGCGGTCGAAGAGGAGGAGGTCACCGCCCGGAGCGGCCGCCGTGCCGCTCCCGAGGCCGCCCCGCCGCTGCGAGGCGTGCCCGTGCGCCAGCCCGAGGTCGAGACCGTGCCCGACGACCCCGTGGAGCCCGCCCCCGCGCGACGGGTCGCCGTCACCGTGGGCGCCTCCGCCGCTCCGATCACGGCGGACGACGTCGTGGCCGAGGACCACCACACACCGGACCACCACGACGTGGCGGACCACCGGGCGCTGGCGGACGACGCACCTGAGGGCGCCCGCCGTGGGGTCGGCCGCCGTGTCCTCAACTACTTCGGTTTCGGACTGTCCCACCAGGTGCGGGAACACGAACCGCACTCCGTGGAGCGGGCACCGGCCGCACCCGGGGGGGACGGTTTCGACGAGCCACTCCACGTCACCGAGGAGGACGAGCAGCGCGACCGCGACGAGTGGTTCGCCCGACTGCGCGCCTCCTCCGGCGAGACCCCCCTCGGCCTCACCTCCAAGAGCGCCTACGCCGAAAGCGAGACCGGCGCGATGTCCAGCGCCGAGCTGGCCGACGCGGCCGGCCGGCGCGAGCCCGACCGGTCCAGGCGCCGTGCCGAGGAGATCATGGGCGCGCACGAGGACCAGGAGTCCCCGGCCGCCCGGCGGCTGCGGGGCCGTACGCAGGGCATCCGGGTGGCCAGGGACCTCGCCGACCGCCGCGAGCACACGGCCGGGACGGACGGGGAACCGGTCCGGGAACGCGCCCGGGAGACGCCCGCCGCGCGCACCGGGCGGGCCCGGGGCGCCGCGCTGCCCGATACCGGCGAGGAACGGCCCCAGCCCCGTCGTCAGGGCCGCCCGCACGCGACCCCGTGGGCCCTGGAACCCGAGCGGGAGAGCGGCACCGACTACCCGGATCTGTCCGACTACGCGGCCCGCTACGCCGCCGCCACGGGCCGCCCCTCGGCGGTCGGCGACGTGTCGGCCGCCCCGTGGCTGCCTCCGGCCGCCACGGCCCCGGCCGACGAGAAGGGTCCGGTAACCGGAAGGCGACAGGAGGACGCCGGGGACGCGGAGGTCGGCAGGGGCCCGAGGGTCTCACCGGAGCCGGAGCCGGAGCCGGAGCCGGAGCCGGAGCCGGACACGGAATCGGAGCCGGACACGGAATCGGAGCCGGACACGGAATCGGAGCCGGAGCCGGGGCCGATCGGTCGCACCGAGGCCGGGCCCCAGGTCTCCCACGCCACCCACGACCTCGGACGTCCGGACTCCGAGGACACGACCAAGCCGCCGTTGCAGCTGGACCACGGCACCGGCGAGCACGAGGCCATGGCCACCGAGCACGGCACGGCGTGGAACGAGCACATGTCCGTGCTCGACCGGCACCTCATCAAGGCCGACACCCCGGCCCCGCCCCGGCCCAAGTTCGCGGACGCGGTGCCCGACAGGGAGCGCGACGGCGACCGACGCGACCCGGCCGACTGGTTCGACGACGGCAAGCGCCGCCACCCCGACCAGCCCAAGGTGGGGGACCGCGACAACCCGGTGATCGTGGTCAGCGAGCTCCGGGAGGAGCGCCGCGCCGCCGCCGAGGCCCGCCGCCGGGAGGCCGAGTCCGCCGAAGGACCGAGGGACACCGGTTCGGCCGAGGACCGCGCCGAGCGCGTCGAGGAGACTCCGGGGGAGGCCTCCGCCACCGGAGACGACGGTGCCGCTACGGCCCTGCCGGGCGAGGCGGCCGTCGGCCGGACCGCCGTGGCCGACGGTCCGACCGCCACCTCCGGGACCGGGGCCGCTCCATCCGCCGACCAGGTGGCGCCGGAGCCCGTGCGGGACCGGGAGGACGGCGCCTCGGACACCCGGGAACGGCCGGGACCCGGGGCCGAGGCCCTTCCGGAGCCGGAACAGGCGGCGGCCCCCGAGGTCGGACGTCCCGACCCCGTCAAACCGCCGAACCAGCTGGACCACGGCACCGGCGAACTCGTGAGCTTCGTGGAGGTGCGCGAGGACCCCGGTGCGACGGAGCTCCACTCCACGGCACGCGACTCCGTTCCGCCCGCCGACCGGCCCGCGCCTGAGGAGGCCGCCGCGCGGCCCACCGAAACCGCACTGGCCGAGGCGGAGGCGGCCGCCCTGCGCGCCCGCCGCTCCCGGACCGGCCCCGAAGCGATCGGACCAGAGCCGGAGGGCATCGCCACCGACGCAGAACCCCGCAGGACCGCCACCGACACGGAACCCCAGGGGAACGCCTCCCCGGTTCCGGAGCCGGAGGGCACCTCCACCGACACCGACCACGACCCCCACGATGGGGTCTTCCACCGGGTCGCGCAGAACGCCCGCCGGATCGGCCAGCTCTTCGGCCAGCCCGTACCGGGGGAGGAACCGGAGCCGCCCGCGCGCCCCGAGCCCGGCGACGCGGCCCGTCCCGACCTCGAGCTGGACCACGGCACCGGCGAACAGGCACGCCTGGGAGACACCCCCAACGGGGTGCCCTCACAGCGACCCGCTCCCGAACCGGTCCCAGAGGCCGAGGAACCCGACACCGGGACCGCGGGTCACTCGGGAGGCACCCGCGGCTGGCGCCGCCTGGCCAAGGTCGTCACGGGCGGTGCCGCACCGGTCCGCTCCGACCTGCCCGCCAGCGACATCGAGCGACTGCGCACCCCGCTGCCCGAACCCCGCTCCCTGGTCGTCCTCGGATGCACCGGCGGTGCGGGCCAGACGGTCACCGCGCTGATGATCGGCCACACCCTCGCCGCGCACCGCGACGACCGGGTGGTGGCGGTCGACGTCAACCCGGGCCCCAACGGGCTGTCCCGCAGGGTCGGTGCGCAGGCGCCGGAGACGCTCACCGCGCTGCTGGCCAACGCCGACGCCGTGGACGAGTACGAGCGCATGCGCGCCTACGCGGGACGAGCCGGGACCGGCCTGGAGGTCGTACAGACCCTCGACGACCCCTACGTGCAGACCCTGGACGACCGCGACTACGGTCAGCTCACCGGGCTGCTCGGCGGGTTCTACGGCGTGACCCTGCTGGACCCGGCCGCCACCGGCGTGGCCCGGGCCCTCCCGGTCGCGGACGGGCTGGTCCTGGTGGCCCCGGCCAGCGCGGACGCCGAGCGCGCGGTGTCGATGACCTTCGAGTGGTTGGACGGCAACGGGTACGCGAACCTGCGGGCCCACTCGACCCTGGTGGTCAACGGGGTCAGCAAGCGCAGCCTCCAGGACGTGGACGCCGCCGAGCGGGTGGCGCGCGGCCGCTGCCGCGCGATCGTGCGCATCCCCTGGGACGACCACCTGGGCTCTTCGTACACGAAGATCGACGTCGGGGCGCTGCGTCCGGCCACCAAGCGGGCCCACGGCGCCCTGGGCGGGGTCCTGGTCAACTCCCTCGCACCCGCCGGAGCCTGAGCCGGTCCGCGCACGTGGCCCGCGCCCGGGATCGGGTGCGGGCCACGGTGCTTCCGGTCGGGCTCCGGCGTCCGCTCCGGCCGCCGTCAGAGCCGGACGGGGGCCGTCTCCCGCGCGGCGAGGAACTCGGGGCGGGCCCGGTTCGCGCTGAACGGCTTCGCGCACGCGTTGTCCACACTGTTGAACACGACGAACACGTTGGAGCGCGGGTAGGGCGTGATGTTGCCGCCCGAGCCGTGCATGCAGTTGGAGTCGAACACCGTCACGTCGCCCGCGGACCCGGTGAGCACGTCGATGCCGTGCCGGTCCGCCAACAGGTTGAGCGAGGCCTGGTCCGGCGTGCCCACGTGCTGGCTCTTCAGGGAGGAGCGGTGGTGGTCGTCCGGGGTCCGTCCCAGGCAGGAGACGAAGGTGCGATGCGACCCGGGCATGATCATCAGCGCGCCGTTGTGCGTGTAGTTGTCGGTGAGGGCGACGGAGAAGCTGACCGCGCGCATGCGGGGCATGCCGTCCTCGGCGTGCCAGGTCTCGAAGTCCGAGTGCCAGTAGAAGGACCCGCCGCCGAACCCCGGTTTGTAGTTGACGCGGCTCTGGTGCACGTACACGTCCGAGCCGAGGATCTGGCGGGCCCGGTCGACGAGGCGCCGGTCGTACACGAGGTCGTGGAAGATCCGACTCAGTCTGTGCACCTCGAAGACCGAGCGCACCTGGTCGGAGTCGGGCTCGACGACGACGCGTTCGTCGGCCCTCAGCGCGGGGTCGGAGCTGAGCCGTTTCAGCTCGGCGCGGTAGGACTCGACCTCCACCGGGGTGACGAGCGATGCGACCCGCGTGTACCCGCGGGCGTTGTAGCCGTCGAGTTCGTCGTCGGTGAAGGGGCCGTCGGCGGCACCGGGCCAGACGACGGGGTCACGGCGGTAGAGCAGCGCGGGTTCGGGCGCCTTGCGGGTGGGGTAGTCGTCCGCTGTCGGAAGTTCCATTTGCAGAGTCATGGCGCTCCCCTCGGCGGGGGTGCTCCTCTCGGCTCGGGGTCCCTCGTACGACATGTGAATCTAACAAACCAGCATTTCACGATCGTGATCATGTCATTCCCCGGGTGTTTGGGCGTTGGCTGTTCGGGTACCACTGTTCTTCTCATGGGCCCAAACGAAAGCGGGCGGGCTCCGCGCATTCGCCCCCGCCCCCGGGGTCAACCCCTTTCTCCGCGCTCACCTGCACCATGACGCCCGGTGCTCGCAGGCCGTATCGCCGACCGTGGGGGCCTCGTCGTCGCAGTTCACGGTGGTGGGAACCGAACCGTCTAATCCGGGGTCCGCCGATCCGCCGATTCCATGTGATCTATTTCACGTGCATCTGGCGCAGTGGTCGGTGCAACGAAACACCCCCGCCCTCCGGTCGTTATTGGCGGGTGGCCTCCGATTCGCACGGAATTCTCGTGTGGGGGCTGGCGTACGGACATTCGTTACCGCACAGTAGTGGGGTCCGGATTCCCTCGACCCGCTCAAGAGGAGAAACACAGTGCCCCCCTTCCCCCGTGTGCTCGCACGCACCGCGGCGACCGTCTCCGCCGCCGCCGTGGCCATGGTCCTGGCCTGGGCCGCACCCGCCGCCGCCGACCACACCCTGCCCCCGAACATCCCCGGAGACGCGGCGGCCCAGACCCAGCTGAACTCCCTCACCGTCGCACCCAAGGGCCCCCAGAGCGGCTACGACCGCAGCCTGTTCCCGCACTGGAACGTCGTCGACAGCCCCTGCACCGCCCGCCAGGTGGTGCTCCAGCGCGACGGCCACGACGTCGTCACCGACGCGCGCTGCCAGCCCACCTCGGGCAGCTGGTGGAGCGCCTTCGACGACGAGTGGGTGTACGACGTGCCCGGCGACATCAGCGTCGACCACCTCGTCCCGCTCAGCGAGGCCTGGAAGACCGGCGCCGCCGACTGGTCCACCAGCAGGCGCGCCGACTTCGCCAACGACGTCACCAGCTCCCAGCTGTGGCTGGCCACCCCCTCCAGCAACAGCGCCAAGGGCGACAAGGACCCGTCCGAGTGGATGCCCACCAACCAGGCCGTCCACTGCGACTACGCGAAGTCCTGGATCAACGTGAAGTACGTCTACGACCTCACGATCACCTCCACCGAGGAGACCACCCTCCAGGACACCCTGGACACCGCCTGCTAGCCGACACGGCGACTGACCTCCGAGGATGACGACGGAGAGTGACGCGGCCCGGCGCCCGAGAGCGCCGGACCGCGTCCACGTCCCCGACCGGACGGCGCCCACCGGTTTCTGGCACACCGACCGCTCGGCTTCTCACCCCCCGGCCCGATGCAGCACTATGGGTGATGGCTACGGGGCGGAACCGTCAGCGCCGTCACGAGGAAGGGCTAGCAGATGACCGGTACCAGGGGCACCCGGGGCGCGACCCGCCTCGCGGTTCGCTACTTCGACGACCGCGTGCTCTTCAGCGACAACGAGGCCTGGGCCTACTTCCGGCTCCCCACGGTGTCCTACGAGTTCACGACCCCCGAGGAACGCCAGGCGCTGGCCACCAACATCACCATCGCCCTCGCCGCCATCCGCATGAACGACGCCGAGGTCCACCTGCGCGTCGCCCACCGCACCTACCCGGCCGCCCAGTGGGCGACCCGCCTCGACGAGACCGCCGACGCCGGACCCGGCTGGTACGACTACCTCGAAGAGATGTACCGGCACGTGTGGGCCAAGGACTTCTGGACCAAGGAGGTCTACCTCGGCGTGCGCCTCGGGCTGCGCAACGCCGGAGCGGGCCTGGGCCTGTTCTCCCAGTTCATCGGGGCCTACCAGCGCACCGAACAGGCACTGGGGATCAACGACGACGCCATCGACGACCGCGAGCTCGCGCGCTGGACCGACCAGTCCGAGCGCCTCGGCCGCGCCCTGGCCGCCAGCTCCCTGCACGCCCGGCACGCGACCTCCGACGAGATCGCCTGGCTCATCCGGCACGCGGTCAGCGGCACCGCCGAGGAGATCCGCCCCTCCGCCACCGGCCGCCGCACCTGGGGCCGGGGCGAGATCGAACAGCTCGTGGACGGGGTCGTCCACAACGGCCGCTCCACGCTGCGCCTCGAACAACCCGCCGGCTCCACCCACGTGGCGTTCCTGTCGTTCGCCCGCTTCCCCGACCTCATGCCCTTCCCCGACGGCGAACCGTGGCTGCACCACGCCGACGCGCTCCCCTTCCCCGTCGAGATCTCCCTGCGGATGAAGCTCATCCCGCCCGCGAAGGCCTCCAAGGACGTCGGCCGCAAGCTCGCGCACGCCCGCGACATGGACGCCCACATCCGCGAGGCGGGAGTGGAGGCGCCCATCGCGCTCGCCGAACAGATCGACGCCGCCCGCATGCTGGAACACGGCATCACCAAGGAACGCCTGCCGTTCGTCTACGGATGGCACCGGCTCATGGTCTCGGCGCCCACCGAGCGCCTCCTCGGCCAGCACGTCGAGGCGGTCGTGGAGCACTACCGCGACATCGGCATCGACGTCATCAACTCCACCGGCGACCAGTTCTCCCTCTTCAACGAATCGCTGCCCGGCGACCGCATCCGCCTGAACGCCTACGCCCAGCGCCAGCCCCTGCGCACCATCGCGGGCGGCATGCCCACCGCGACCGTGGAGGTCGGCGACCGCGCCGACCACCAGGGCGGCGGCTGGGTTGGGCCCTACGTCGGGGAGACCACCGGGCGGGCCCGCTCCATCGTGCACTTCGACCCCATGGTCGCCGCGGCCCGCAACCGCCCCACCGCCATCGCCATCACCGGTGAGCCCGGCGGAGGCAAGACCACCCTGGCCCTGCTGATGATCTACCAGCTGGCCCTGCGCGGGGTCACCGTCGCCGCCATCGACCCCAAGGGCGACGCGGAGTCCCTCGTGGAACTGCTCAAGCACCGCGGCCGCAAGGCCCGCGTCATGTCGCTCGGATCGGCCCAGCCCGGCCTGCTCGACCCCTTCGCCTTCGGGGACGACCTCGCCGCCAAGAAGACCATGGCCACCGAGACCCTGCGCCTGCTGCTGCCGCGCATGAGCGAGGAGCGCGAGTCCGCGATGATCCAGGCGGTCGCCACCGTCGCCAACCAGCCCCAGCCGTCCCTGGCCAAGGTGGTCGACCACCTCGTCTCCGCCGAGGACGCCGCCTCCCGCAACCTGGGCGCGGTGCTCGGCTCGATGGCCGAGATGCGGCTGGCGTCGCTGTGCTTCGACCCCCAGGGCGAGGCGCGCATCGACACGGAGGGGTGGACCACCGTGTTCACCTTGGGCGGGCTCACCCTGCCCGACTCCGGTGTCAACCGGGACGACTACTCCTACGAGCAGCGCCTGTCGGTCGCCCTGCTCTACCTCGTCTCCCAGTTCGCCCGCCGCCTGATGAACGGCCTGGACCGGCGTCTGCCCAAGGCGATCTTCCTCGACGAGGCGTGGGCGGTCACCTCCACCCCCGAAGGCGCCAAGCTCGTCCCCGAGGTGTCCCGCATGGGGCGGTCCCGCAACACCGCGCTCATCCTGGTGTCCCAGAACGCGGGCGACATGCTCAACGAACAGGTCACCAACTGTCTGTCGTCGGTGTTCGCCTTCCGGTCCAGCGAGGCCCACGAGGTGTCCGACGTGATGGCGCTGCTCGGCGTGGACGTCAACGAGGACCACATGGCGGTGCTGCGCAACCTCCGCAACGGCGAGTGCCTCTTCCGCGACCTCGACGGCAGGTCCGGCCGGATCAGCGTGGACCTGGTCTCCGAGGGGCTCCTGCGCTGGCTCGACACCAACCCCACCCGTGAGAAACCCGCGGGCGACCCGCTGGTGTCCGCAAGCGGCCGCGAGCGGTAGCTCGGGAACCGGAGCAGCTCAGCGGCGCCCGGCCGGGTCCGGGACGGACAACGGGGGACGAAGGGCACGGGGAAGTCGGGTTCGGGCGCGACGAGGATGGGGATCTAGGAGAGTACCCCGGACCTTCGGACCCGCCCGCCCGACCCCGCCCTCCCCGCACCCCGACCGACACTCACGAGGGACCGCCCATGAGTGAGGACGTCATCCGGCCGCGCCCCGTCATCGACACCGCCCTCCCCGACGACGTACGCGAGGAGCTGTACCGCCAGGCCGCCGGCCAGGAGCCCCGGCGCACACGCGACAACGGAGCCCCCACCAGCCGGGCCCTGCGGCTGCGCGAGGGCGGCGTCCAGCTGTTCGGGGTCGCCTTCACCCTCGTCCTGGCCCTGCTCACCGCCGGGTGGTACCTGGGTATGGTGATCGCCAGCATCGGGCTGGTCGCCTACGTCGGCGCACTCCTCGTACGCAGGAACACCAACCCCGTGGTGCGCGCCGCCGGAGGCGTCGTCGGCGCGGGCACCTTCGCGACCGCGCCGCTGTGGCTGTTCGACCTGCTCCCGCAGGACCCGCCCGGCGGCGTCCCCTGGCTGCTGTTCGCCCTCCTGGTCGGCATGGTCACCGCCGACACGCTCACCTCCCGCGACGACCCGGACGACGAGGACCACCGCGACCGCCTGGTGATGCCGGAGGACGTCAGCGCCGCCGACCACGAGCTGCTCGTGGCGGTGCAACGGACCATCGACCAGGTGACCGACGCCCGGGTCGAACTGGGCTCCTCCGACACCCTGGACACCGCCCGTGGGCTCGCGGTCCTGAGGGAGGAGGAGTGGCGGATCGCGTCCCTGCTGACCCGCCAGCGCGAACTGCGTCGGGGGTTCGTCCGGCGCTGGCAACAGGCGTCCTCCCCCCGGGTGCTCGACGTCCTGCGCCACCAGCGCGCCCACCTCGTCGCCGCGCAGGAGCACGTACGGGACCGGGTCGACCAGATCGTCGAGTACGGGCGCCTGGTGGAGGAGTCGGTCCTGGCCCACCGCGAGTGGGAACAGTGCCAGGAGGCACTCGACGCCATGGACGCCTACGCGGCGCTGCGGGCCGAGGCCTCCCTGATGTCCGTGCCCTCATCCGAGGTCCGGGACCTGTCCGGCACGGCCGAGGCGGCCCGCCGGGTGCGCGACGACAGCGTCACCCGGGTGCTGGCCGCGGTCAGCGACCTCGCCGAGCTCCCCGAACCCGCGGAGGACGGCCGGGCCGGGCGTTGAGGACCGGGACGCCGCGCGGCCGACCGCTGGTGACCGCGGCTACCCGAGTCCGAAGTAGGCGCGTGATCGGCCAGGCAGCAGCAACAGTCCGCCGATCCCCAGCGTGTACAGCAGCATCAGCGTGTACACGACCATCAGCTCCGGCGTGTAGATGAACACCGTGAACATGCTCATCGCCAGGAACACCGCCCCGACCCCCTGCCCGATCACCACCAGGGCGAACACCAGGCGCGACCGGGTCAGCACACCGAAGACGCCGAAGGCGGAGAGCACACCCCACACCCCCAGGAACACCACGCCGCCCCACGACGTGTCCGCACCGTCGTCTCCGACCCTTCCCAACCCCACCGCGGTGAGTACGAACAGCACCAGCGCGTTGATCCCCAGCATCACCATGGCGGTGAGGACCGCGGCGGGCTTCTCCGCGTCGTCCGTCGCGGAGCCGCTCCCGGTGTGCCCCACGCCATCGAGGAATCGGGAGCCCGCGTCCGGGGCGGCGCGATGGGCGGCCACGGCGTGCGGATACCCCGCTGGTGGTGGCGCGCTCCACCGCTGGGAAGGGTGCGCGCCGCTCGGCGCCCCCGACCCGCCCGGTGCGCCGAGGAGGGGGTGGGGTGTCCGCTGGGTCGGTGGCGGCGCGTGGCGCACCGGTGCGACCGTGTCGTGGGTCGGGTGGGTCGGGTGGGTCGGGTGGGTCGGCGCGGGCCGGTGCGGGTTCGGGGTCTGGTGCGTCGGGTCCGGGGTGTGGTGGACGGGGTTCGGAGTGTGGTGGAGGGGGTTCGGGGTCTGGTGGACAGCGTCCGGGGGCCGGGGCGGCGCGACCGGGACCTGGCGGTCGGGGTTCGGAGTCACCCGGTCCGGGGCGGCGTCTCCACCGGTGTGCGGGACCGGGGTCCCGGCGTCGGGCCCCGACACCGGCGGCGCCCCCGAAGAGTCCGGTCCACCCGCCTCCGAGGGCACGGCGCGCCCCGTGTCCACGAGCGCCCGGGCCGCCGACCCCTCTCGCGCCAGGAGGTCCAGGGCCTCGGCGGGACCGGGCCGCGCCGCCACCTCCCTCGTCAACAGCGCGGAGATGAGGGCGCACAGGGCCCGGCTCCGGGGCGAGTCCGCCGCGCCGTTCCTCGACGGGCTCGGAACCGGAGCGGTCATCACCGCGCTGATCATCCCGGTGATGCTGTCGCGCCTGAAGGGCGAACGCCCTTCCAGGAGGCAGTACAGCGTCACCCCGAGGCTCCACAGGTCCGAGGCGGGCAGGGCGCGCTCACCCTCGAAGCGCTCCGGCGCCATGTACTCGGGCGAACCGATGTAGACACCGGTCTGGGTCAGGGCCGTGCCGCCGTCGACGTTCGCGATCCCGAAGTCCGTCAGGACGGTCCGGTCGTCCTCGGTGCACATGATGTTGGCGGGCTTGACGTCCCGGTGCGTGACCCCCGCCGCGTGCGCGGCCCGCAGGCCTCCGAGGAGGGCGCGCGCCGCCTCCTCGACCCGCTCGACCGGCATCGGGCCGCCGGTGTCGATCCGGCTCTGGAGCGAGGCCCCGCTGAGCAGCTCCATCACGATCCACGGGCTGTCGCCGTGGTCGAGCACGTCATGGATGGTCACCACCGAGGTGTGGCTGATCCGCGCGGTCGCCTGGGCCTCCCGCAGCGTGCGGGCGTGCGCCTCGGCCCGCTCGTCCGCGGACATCCCCTGGGGAAGCAGCACCTCCTTCACCGCGACGTCCCGCTGGAGGGCCGGGTCCCAGGCGTGCCAGACCGTTCCCATGCCGCCGCGCCCCAGCCTCCCGCGCAGCTCATAACGGCCGACGGAGGTACGCCCGGGGGTCGGCATGGGGGTGCTTCCCTTCTGAGGGGGTGGGGAGCGGTCCGAAGACGCGGGGAGCCGACGGGACCGGCGCCGGCGGAACTCCCACTGTAAGCCTGCCCGGCACACGGCTCCCCGCCCCGACCGACGTTGACCGGTTGCGGTCACCATCGGTCGGACCCATCGGGAAAACCATTCCGTGCGCTCCGGCGGGAACGGACGGGAAACCTTTAGAGGACAGGGTCACAAAAGGAACCTCCGCCATTCCCTAACACCCAAGAACCCGTCGGGAGAAGTCCGCGCCCAACCCCGGAGGGCGCCTGCCGGCGGCCCGGCCGCGTCGGCCCGAGGTGCCGCAGGGGACCGGACACCAGCCGGGCACCGGAAGCTAGGCTGGTCCCGGTTGCCGCCCGCCCTCCCTCCCCCGCCGTGGTCCACCCCCGCACCGACGACCGCGCCGCGGCCGCTCCCTGCGCGGGAGCCGACCGGAACGGCGGCGACGCCCCCACGCCCCAGCGGGCGCGACACCATCCTCGGACCGTACGGACACCACTCATGAGCGACACCATCAGCGAGACCGCCGCAACCGAAGAACCGCGCGTGGAAAGGACGGTGGCCTTCGTCGCCGACCCCGGAGCGACGACCTTCCTCCTGCGTGAGACCGTGACGCGCCTGGTGGGAAGCCTGGACCTCCAACGCGGCCTCGTGGACCTGACCACGCTGCCCGGAGTCGCCGTCGCCCTCGCCCTGGAAGGAGCGGGCGTCCCCTACGACCTGCTCGACTTCGGTCAGCTGACCCCGGGCGAGGACCCGGCCACCGAGCCCGCCCGGGTCCCGGGAGAGGACGTCACCATGGCCGACGCCCCCCGCCTGCGCGACGCGGCGGACGGGACGGTCACGGTCGACCCCGACCGCATCGCCGCGCTCGACGCCAACCTCATGCTCATCCCGACCGTGCGCGAGGACGGCGCACCCCAGGCCGAGTTCGGCATCGGAACCCTGCCCGGACTCGTCCTCGACCAGGCCGAACAACTGGGTCTGCGCATCCTCGTCATGTGCCCGCCCGAACAGGGCGTGCGGCGCTACCAGGACGGCTCCTGGGTACGGCAGATCGTGCACGTGACCACCGAGCGGGAGGCCGCCGCGGCCAACCGCACGGCCCCGGACGAAGCGGAGAACGCCTAGGTGGCCGCGCTCGGTACGGCCACCCCCGCCGAACGGTCGTCCTCCTGGTGGGCGATCACCGCCCAGTGCGCGGGCGGACTCGCCCTGTACGCCGCCGTCTCGCTCTCGGCGGCCCTGCTGTCGGGCTCGGCGGTGCTCGGCGCGGTCGTCTCCGGACTGGTGACCCTCGCCGTCGTCGCGGCCTGGCGCCGATGGCAGCGCGGCACCCGGACACCCCCTCCACCCTCCGCCCGGGCGCACGATCCCGGGTTCTGGGGGCTCGTCCTGTTCGGCCTGGTGCTGTGCTTCGTCGGCGGCCAGACGCTGGCCGTCTGGATTCACGCCCGCTACGGCTCCTCGGCCTTCGACTCCGTCCAGGGAGCCCAGAACGCCGTCCCGGTGCTGCTCCTACTGTTCGCGCTGGTCGTGGCGGCTCCCGCAGGCGAGGAGGCGCTCATGCGCGGCCTGGTCTACCCGCTGCTACGCCGCCGCTGGACGGTGCTCGCCTCGGCCCTGGCCAGCTCGGCTACCTTCGCCGTCCTGCACGGCAACCCGGTGCAGATCGCCGTCGCCCTCCCCTTGGGGGTACTGCTGGCGTTCGTCTACGAGCACGTGCACCGGATCTGGCCGGTCATCCTTCTGCACGCGCTGTTCAACCTGGCGTCGGCCCTGGTGCCGGTATCCCTGGTCACGGTGCTGGCGACCCCGGCCGTGTTCTGCGTCGTCCTGGCGGGCGCGGCCGCCGCGATCGCGGCGGTCCACCCGGGCCGTCAACCGCGCGCGGCCGCCAGCTGACGGAGCAACCGCTCCGCGGGCCCCCGCACCCCGTACCGCTCCGCCCACCGACACAGCAGTACGGTGACCGACCAGACGACCAGCGCGACCACCAACTGCCCGACCAGCGCCAAGGAGTCGACACCCCCCAGACGCGACACCCCGGCCGCGCACGCCAACAGCACGGTCTGCGCCAGGTAGGCGGACAGAGACCGCCTCCCGGTCGCCGTCAGCGTCCGGCCCACCACACCCGTCCCGACGCCGCGGACCGAGCCGACCAGAGCCACCAGCGCCAGACACGCGGCCCCCGCCACCAGCCCGGCCAGCCCCTGGTGCCACGCGACCAGAACCCGGGCCCCGGCTCCGGTGCCGTCCATACCGGCCCAGACCAGGGGAGTGACCACAACAGGCACCACAAGCCCCACCAGCACCAGCACAGCGAGCGGTCCCCGGTACTCGTGCGGTCGCTCCACCGGCCCCCTCCCGGCAAGCCACGCGCCCACCAGCACACCGGGCAGCACCATCGAGGTCAGCACCGTCGCCGGCGCGACGACGACCCACAGCGCCAGGCTGCTGGCGAACCCGAGCATCCCCTCCTCGAACAACAGACCGGCGGCCGCGCCGTACCCCCGCTCCAGTGTCGCCTCCGGTCCCACCACCAGCAGGAAGAGCGTGGAAAGGGCACAGACCCCACCACCCGCCACCAGCGCGACCCGCCACCGGCGAGCGGTGACGACCCCCGCGACCAGCACCGTGACGATCCCGTAGACCCCCAGGATGTCCTGCGCGAACACCAGGGCGTGCGCCCCGCCGAACGCCACCAGCCACAGACCCCGCCAGCGCAACCGCGCGGCGGCCCGCCTACGCGCGGCCACCCGGTCGAGCCCCGCGTCCACCCCCTCCTGGACGAACCGGCGCGCGAGCATGGCCAATCCGAACCCGAGCAACAGCGAGAACAGCGGATACACGCGGGAGTCCACCGCCAGGAACAGCAGCCCGGAGACGATCCCGTCGACCGCCGCCGAAGCCGTGGGGTCCAGCGAGAACCAGTAGCGGGTGTTGGCCATCGCAATGAGGAGGAGCATCACCCCGCGCGCCAGGTCAGGTACCAGCACGCGGGTAGCGGGTGGGGCCGAGGCGGCCGGTTCCGGTCTTCCCACCGATCCCTCTGTTCGCATGTGGGGAAGCTACTAGAGCCGGCAGGCTCCAGGGAGCCGAGGTTGGCGCCCGATTTGTCGCTTCTCTCGGTCGGTCGATGGCCTCGGCGGTACCCGGCTGATGCGATTCGACCTCGTCAACGGTGGGCCAGGGGTAACTAGGGAAAGCCGGGAGGAAGATTCTCTCTCGCAGGAGTTGTAGACGAGAGTCATGTCCGGGATAGCATGGGATTGGGCGAAATGAACCTCGAGTTCGTCAGGGGTGTTCTATGCCCGGATCAGAGTTCGGGGAAATGTGAACGTGAAACAAATCGCCAGGTACTTCGATTCTCGCCAGGGTGGTCGGTGTCGGGTGACTCCTCGGCGTCAACCCCGCATCACTCGCTGGTCAGACCTCACTCAAGCGCTATATGAGCACATGTGAAGGAACTCGGCTTTGGTTGACAAGAACCCCCATCACGGCGTCCCCGCGTTCAGTAGTTCGATTTCATCGACCTGGCCTAGAACAGTGGGTAAGCTGCTGCTCGACAACGGAACCCCTGTCCGCTCCGCGGAGAGGATCGCGGAGATCTCGGTGGGTCTCTCCCGGGCCGCTTATGACGCTTCGCGCAGAGTTGGTTCTGGAAATGAGAAGTTTCGAAAAAAGAAATATGAAGAAGGCCTGAAACATCTCAATACGTGGACGGAGTCAGCGGGCCTGGGTCAGGCGCAGGTGAACACCGAAATGCGTGACATTGTGAAGAGGGATACGAAGCTCTCGCCCATCTTCAAAGAAACCGCGCATGGGGTGCTGGCTAGGTCAGAATCGAAAACGGGAGAACCCACCGGTCCCATGAACCAGCTTACGTTGCGCCCGCGGATGACCCCCCAACAACACTATTCCGCGATTTCCAAAACTCTCGGTCAAAGATTCTCGAGCATGAATAACGCGGCGGACTTCGACCAAGTCTTGCAGGATTTCGACAAGGCGACTCGAATCCCCAGCTCGCCTCTCCGGATGGGGCTCAGGCAGGACAGGATCGGCGAAGAAATTCAGGAAGAGATATTCAGGAGATCTTTCAAGAAGGCCATCTCGGAATCGCCTCCGAAGTTGGATATGTCTCCTGAGTTTGCGGCGCTTTCGAGGGTTCGCATCATGGAGTTCGTGGAGAGAGGGGGTTCCCCAGGGGGGCAAGAACAGGATTCTCTCTATAGGGAGAACCCGTCCATGGAGATCTCGTCGAAGCCTTTCCGTAAACATGCCGAAGGAATCTTCACCGAGCGTGAGGTGGAGGGGCTGAAAGCATATGTGTCCGGTCTGGCGAAAGCTGGAGAAGTGAGTCATGAGAGTTCGGAAGAGAGGGAGTTCGGTTTCTGAAGAGTAGTCGGGGTGCTCCGCCGCGACCGCCGCGAACCACAGGCCAACACCGGCGAGCAGAACGAAGAGCGGATCGGCCTGAGGGTTGTACGACCGGGAGGACGGCCCGGCCGACCGGTCCGAATTGGAGAAGTGCCGAAGGGGCGTTACCGCCGCCCTCTGGGGAGGCAGATCCTGAACCAACGGACGGGCTCCGAGTGGCGTCGTCGCAGTGGCCGGTACCGGGCTTCGCCCCTCATCCATCTGTTCGCATGGCGCGAAGCTGGGCGGTCTCCTCCTCCGGAGGTCGGCAGTGAGGAGACAAAATTCGAGGTCGGAGCGGTCGTTGCGGGTGCTGGGTTCCCGCCGGGTTCTCAGAGACGATGCGGAAGCGTTGATGTAACGCGCCCGTGGTGTCAGGATTGGTTGTGGTGCAGTTAGCCGGGAACGTTCTGGTTCCCGATTCCAGTCAAGTCCGAGGAGTTCGAACCCCGTGACCAGCATTAACTGTCCTGTGCGCCTGGCTGTCCTGAGTCTGACAGCCGTCCTCGCTCTGACCGCGTGCTCGTCTTCCACTCACGCTTTCGACTTCACCGAAGCATCAGCGGAACCGTCCACGAGTATTGAGTTTCAGATTCCCAGCGAACTTGTCGAATCCAGTGAGACCTACGCTGGCGGAAGAGTTTTTGAATCCGTCACTGTGTCTGCAGCTGAAATCGAGGAC
The DNA here is from genome assembly GCF_042869555.1 of Nocardiopsis sp. NPDC006938. Lineage (NCBI taxonomy): Bacteria > Bacillati > Actinomycetota > Actinomycetes > Streptosporangiales > Nocardiopsidaceae > Nocardiopsis > Nocardiopsis sp. NPDC006938. The sequence continues at coordinate 96,800 of NZ_JBIAGA010000010.1, forward strand.
TCCGCAGGATGTGGTGTGAATTATCAGATCGAATACGCTGAAGGCGGATACGAGCTACTTGAGGAATATTTCGCTCACGAAGAAGGGCAAGGTAAATCACGCGATGAGACGATGTCTTTTCACTTCTTTAATGTGAACAAGGATGCGATGGATGCCAATGAGGACTTTACTTCGGTGGTGCTGCCTGTGAAGTGTGCCTCGTCTCCTGTCGACTCAGAAAACACGAGGGCTGTCAAATTTATGCGAATCGCCGACTCGGAAGGGGTCATCAACAGTAGTGAGTTCGCTCGCGCTGAGGTGAGTGTCATGGTTGGGGGGGAATTGTCCATTCAGGAGTTCGAGGTTGACGGATGGCAGGCAGACAGTAATGGTGCCTGGATCAAGGAATAGAGGCCGACCTCCGCTGTATTGACGGGTTCTCTGGGGTGGGGAAGTGGTCGGTCCAGATCAAGGGTCTGCTATCTAGCAGGTGTGCGCGATACGGAGTGAAAGGAGATTCTCTTGGCTGAAGGAAATGGAGCGAAACGTGAGCCTGTCGTCAGAAGGCTGGCTGCCCATGTCTTTGATGCCACGACTCGCCCGGGTTCGGATGCGGAAAGGGAGCTTCGCAAGCGTCAGAAGAAATTCGATCGCCGAGAAAGGAGTGAGCGCAGGAGAGTCAGGAAGGAGGCCTCGGGTCCTAACGCCACAGAGGCGGCCCAGCTCCAACAGAGGATTCAGAGAGAATGGGAGAATTTGGGTGAATCTGTACGCGATTCGGAGCTTGGGAAGAATCCGGAATCTCAGGGAAGGAGACTCGACAGGCTGAACAACACATTCGTTGCGAGGGTCGTACGCCGGATAACCCAGTACGTACGTGTCCACGGACGAGAGGGCGTCGTCTCTGCTTTGGGCAGGGGCTCGTCCGCCCTTGCGCTTTGGGAAAAGTCGCGCAGTCCTTCGTATGCCCGATTCATGGCGGACGTGCGGGCCCAGGAGCGGGGTCAGGCAGGGCGGACCGACGAGGCATCCGGGGCCCGGGGACAGACGTACGGGTCAGAAGCAAGGACTGGTCGGGATACGGCCCGCGCTCCTTACGTCGAGGACAGTGCCGCGCGGATCAAGATCGGTCTCATCCAAAACGCCTATCGGAAGATGCGCAGGCCCGGGGCAGCCCTGGACGAGATCAGACGCGACTACGAGAGTTCCGTTCGTGCGCTTGAGGAGCGATTCGAGGCTGACGGTCTGGATCTCGCCGCGGTGGATCGCAAAGTGGGAACCATGGTCGCGCAGCTCGTCGAGAATGAACCGGCTCAGGCGGTCTACTTCGGCGCACCGACCTCTGGCCGCACCCACAGGGGGGAAGAGCACACTGCAGGAGCGTTCGGTCCGCCGGAGCCGATGGACGCAGATCAGCACCGCGCCGCGATGGCCCGGGAGATCTACGACGTGCTCGCCAATTCTGGCGACGCGGATGAGTTCGGCAGTGCCCTACAGCAGTACATCGTCGCGTCCGCCACCAGGAAATACCCCCACGCGGTCGAGAATGTCGAGAACCCGGAACTGCGCGCTCGGATGGATCGAACCCGCGGGTGGTTTCTGGCCATGAAGGGCGACGGGGTCAGAGACCAGGACCAGAGACTGGCCTACCTACTCGCGCTCCGCGAAGCCTTGGAGGCTCTGCAGGACAGTCACGGGCAGACTCTGACGCAGTGGCATCGGAACCTAGGGCCCGGGTGGGAGAGCAAGACACAGGAGCTCGCCGACACGTACTGGGATTTCGGCGAGCCGAGCGCGACCACACGCGAGCGTGAAGCGGAGGGCCGTGCTGAGGCGGTGGCCGGCACGGAGGCTGGTTGGGGTGGCACCGTTTCGCAGGACACTAGTGCCGATCCTGTGTCAGAACCTCCCCCGTACAACAGGACGGAACTCTGCCGCAGAGCCGGACTGGTTGATGAACGGGGTGAGGTCGACCAGGGGCAACTCGCCGTTATGGAGGGTAAGGGGGTCTCGCTGGAGCGAGCCGCCCACCCAGACGGCGGTTGGCGGCCCCCCGCCAACACAGGTGCTGATTCCAAGTCAAGGCAAGCCGCACTGATCGTCGCGATGTCTGAACATATGGCGAACGACATGCTCCACACCCGGCGACTGAACAACGGCAGAGACCCCGGTGAGAACTTTAAGAACGCCGCGAGGGTGTGGTGTGAAAGGGGCACCGCCGTGGGTGCTCCCAGTACACAGCAGGAGGAGGCGAATACTGGTCGGCAGGCGGACCACACTCCTTGGAACGACACGGCGTCGGACACCCGGGCACGCGAAATCCGAGGCATGTCCACTTCGATGGGTGCTCTGAGTCCTCTGGACAAGGATCGAATGCACGCCAAGGCCTTTGAATTGGCTCTGGTGAAGGCAGTGCAGAAAGACCCCTCTATCGAGCCGCTCATGCGAGAGATGGCCCGACACCGTGGTGAAGAGCCCGGCAACTGGAGAGAGTCGGCATACGAGGCCGCTATGTCGCTTGGCCAGAGTGTTAGGGCCGACGGGCTTGGAGAGACGTCGGGTGCGGTGCCCGAGCCGGGCATGGAGCAACAGGAGCCGGGTCCACAGACACGGCAGCAGAGAGCTGCGGAAGTGAATGCGCGGACATCGCAGAAGAGTGTCCCAGAACCACAGGCCGGGCTCCCGGGGGAGGCCGTGAGCTTCTATCTGAGAAAGCGGGCTTCGGAAGGGCCGCGGCATCCACGGGAGGGTAATCCCGAGGTTGGTCAACAGTTCGACTCCCGTTAGAGTTGTGAAGCCATCGGTTTGGTGCCTTTAAGTGGCTGCCAGTCAACCAGATGAATGACTTCGCTCCCTGAGAAAGGTGCTGGTATGGAAGATTCAAAGGATCGTCAGGAGTCCATTGTAGACAAATTCGACCTCAAAGGGCTCATGGGGTTTGTCCCCGGCGAGGATGACGAGCGTTGGGCGGAACTGGAGAAACAGGCCCAGGAGCGCATCGCGAGCGGTGGAGGCATCGGTTGGGATGCGAAGCGGTCCGCCGCGACGGATGGTTTCCCGGACGCTGATAAGTGAGGACTCGCTCTGCTGAAGGCAGGGGGATGCTCGCTCCCTGAGGTCGGGGACAGTGTGAGACAAGCGCGAAGAAGGTGCACGTGAGGGGCTCCCTCCGTGCACCTATTCACGTGCGGTAAGGGGGCTAGTTCTGGTCGAATATGAAGAGCAGAACCAGGAGGTGGGGGATGCCGATCACGGCAATCGCCAACAGCTGACCACCCCAGTCAATCCCCAGGGGTTCGTTGATCATCGCGATCAGATGTTCGATGGCTGGGCCGACCAGCACTACCAGCGGATCGGCCAGACCGGATTGGAACACGAGCCAGAACAGCCCCCACAACATCACCACGACGACGCACAGCGCAATGAATCGACGCAGATTGAGAGACCTCCGACCGTACGAGTTGGTTCCGTTTCGAGCCATGGGGTCCTCCTCGTTTTCGACTGATCCGCGCACTACCTTACGGCTTGTCGTCGATGGCGGGAGGCAGGCGATCCTTGGGCGACGCGCTGATCTATCGTGAGATCGGCATCTCAGGGCAAGAGGTCTCCCGGTGGATGGAGGCCGATGTCGAATCAGCCACCGGATGTGTCTTCTCCCTGTAACGCGACGGATTGCTGTAGCGCATCCAGGTTGGAGTGGATGGTCGAGGTTCTGGCCCGGATATCTGAGGCACGGCAGAAGGGGCCTGGCGTTGATGAGAAAGGGTCCAGATGTTCGGTGCGGATTGGAAACCGTCCCGGGCGGCTGAGGTACGTGAACGCTGGCGCGGCACCCAGCAGCGGGCGCAGTTCGCCGAACACACCGTGGCGCTGCTGCTACGGACTCGCGGATGGACGCGAAGGTGGACTGAGGTCTCAAAACCGACCTCGTCGCCGGGCTGAATACGGGAGCGACCAGGGTCGTCAGAAGCGAATAGCCTGATCGACCAGTGTTAGCGCTCGACGGGCGTCTACTTCGAGTGCACGAAGTCCATGCAGGTGATCCTTGGCCAGTCGAACGTGGGAGATCCGGGGTTCCGGGACCGTGACGATTGTCAGGCGCCTGGTCTGGCCGTGTGTGGCTGCGGGATGCCATTGATGCCAGCGCCTGCATCCATGGCGCCCCCAGGAGTGGCTGTGTGGGAGCGGTCGGATCAGGCACCTGAGGGTTCCGTGGTGCCGCCGCCGGGTCTCTATTACCAGATCAGCTGACACATGTGAAGTGTGACACATGTCCACTTTCGGACAACTGGATACACGAGGCGGCTGTGGGTCCTCGTCCTGCGCCTGACCTCGTGTGATGCCTCGAGGACTCGAGGCAGGGTCTGCCTGGAGGCGGAAGTAGCATCCGTAAGGACATATAAATCCTGTCAAAATGAGAACCGCGGATACGCGCAGCGCAACTCACACCACGCAAGGCGACCTGGCCGCGTGATACGAGAGCGGAGAAGCAGACCCGTGAAGTTCGAGTTCACCGCACCAGCGGAGCGGGACTCACCACCGAACAGGATGAAGTCCTCCTCATCGAACAGCCGAGGGCCTGACCCTCTCTCCTCTGTGTTCGCCCGCTTCGAGTGGCGATGGACTCAACGTGTGGACACTGGTGTTCGTCCACAGGCGTGCATCGCCAAACAGCGAGCTTCACGCGGCTGTGCAGCCCTCTCTCTTCCGAACCCCGTTCTCCTTACCTGCTTACGCCCCTGAGTAGGGTGTCAATGTTCCCTCCCGCCGTAGTCTCGATCCAGCGGCGCCGGTGGTCGGGACGTCGATCTCTAAGGATGAGTCCCTGGTCCCGTTCCACTGCCCCATGCAATCAGCCCAGGAGAAGGACCCTAGTTCTCCGATAGCATCCGGCGCAGCGGTCGACTCACGTGGGTAGGACGGGACAGGTGACTCCGATGGACGCGCCGCTCGTAGCGACAAGGTGATACCCGGCTACGCGCGGAAAAGGAGTGTGTGACGTGGCCAAGAGCGTCTTCAAGATACCGACCAGCCTGGATCGGTCTTTTCTCGATCACGAGATCGCGTTGGCGGGTGGCGGGTGGCAGATGCGGCCCAAGCCAACCAAGGTCATCCTGTTCTGGACGGCCTCCTTGCTGTCTCTGTTCTGGGTCTGTACGTCCTCGTTCGTGTCTGACGCCGACTGGTGGATTGTTCTCCTGGTCGTTATCTGGTGGTTGACCGCCACCGCCTTTTTCGGACAGTACTCGAAGACCAAGGAAATGCGGTTCACGTCTTTGCCGGCGCTCCTGGAGTACGTGCCCCGGTCCGCTCGCCGCGTCATCACAAGACGCGGTTCCGACCCTGGCCCGTTCTCCTCGGTGGTAGGTGTCAAGAAAGTGGATGAAAGTGGGTACATCGAATGGTTCGACGGTACGGTCGGCCAGGCCTATCTGGTAGTGGGATCTGCCTCGGTGTTGGTCTTCGACGAAGATAAGAAGGCCATTCTCAACAGGGTCGACGCGTTCTGGCGCAAGGTGGACACCGACGTCGAATACATCTGGATCACCACCAAGGAACCCCAGCGAGTCTATCGCCAGCTGGGAAACCTCGAACTGCTCAACAGGAATCTGGAAGTCCGTGATCCGGAGCTGTTCGAACTGCTGGATGAGCGCTATTCGATTCTCAAAGAATATGTGGGTGGACAGTTCAACTCCATCCATCAATATCTGGTGCTCAAGGGTGACAACCTGGAGGCCCTTCGCCGGGCGCACGCCCTGGTGAGGTCAGAGGTCGAGGGTTCCAGTCTGATGATCAAGCAGGCATCCATGTTGGGTTCCAATGATCTCTACGAGATGTTGCGAACCATATACACCGTTTCCCGTTGACCATTCGAACTCATCCCGATGGTGTTTCCCCTCCGATGTGAATATTTTCTGAGAAAGTGAAGTGTGCGCATGAGTACCGGTGCAGGGTTTCCAGGTAGTGCTGCCGGCACCTCGCACGGGCATCTTCCCGGAGCGCTCTCAGAAAGCAGCCGTGCCTCGGCGCAGGATCGCTCGGGAGCCGAAGACCAGCAGGAATCCCATTCTCAGCCAGCGCCTCCTCCGACGTTCAGCAGTCTGTTCCCCGACCTGGCGCAACAATCACAGGAATACGAGGAAGGCAGCGGCAAGGACAAGGGCGACCCGTATGCGGGAATGAGTGCCAAAGAGCGGAAGGCAGCCGAGAAGAAGGCCCGACAGCTGAGCGGCACCTTCGAGGACTATCCTTTCTTGATTGCTCTCAAGCCAAAGGAACGCTACGTCTTCCGGAGTGACTACTTCCAGCTCGACGGTAGATATGCGTGCATTCTGGGGTTCTTCCATGATGATGGAGCACGGGACGACTTCGGTGCCTTCTGGGGAATCAACCGTATTCCCGTGGGGCTGCCTGACGGAGTCACTGTCGTGGTGCTTGAACAGGTTCGTCGCATGGGTGAGAAATGGATTGAAGAGAAAATCAGGACGGTCGAGAAGCTCGACCGTATGGAGGAGGGCGAGCAGGCCCAGTCGGGCACCATGTCCTCGCGACGCAAGTCCGCGAAGGTCAGCGACGACATGGAGATCGTCGCGGGGGAGATCCAGGACGGCGCCAGCTACCTGCACGTGCACAACAGGATGTTGGTCAGGGGCCCCAGTCTGGAGGTCCTCGACGACGCGGTGGAGCGCATCGGTCGGCTCTACATCGACCGCTTCGGCACCCTCAAGGTGGCGGCCTATCCCGGCGAGCAGCGCCAGGAGCTCACCAATCTCTTCGGTAGGAACGACCGCAAGCGGGGCAAGGGCTTCCACTTCACCAGTGTGGAGTTCGCTGGTTCCCACTCCCTGGTCACCAACGGCCTCAACGACCCGGCGGGCGAGTACGTCGGGTCGATGGTCGGGGACGTCAACAACTCGGCGGTGCTCTTCGACGTCAACGACTACGAGCACCACGTGGTCGTGGCCGACAACGGTGTGAACCCGGTGCTGAACCGGGCGCACATCCCGGACATGTGGGGGTCGAAGATCTCCCAGTCCGCCCTGTTGTCCAACTCCCGCACCGTGCACGTCATCCTCAACGGCGCGCGCATGGACGAACTCGGTCCGCGTCTGGACCGGCTCACGGCCCGGTTGGACATGAACTCCGGCGACATCAACATGTTCGAGATGTTCGGCAGGACCGAGGACGAGCTCGGGATCTTTCCCGCGCACTTGGAGAAAGTCGTCCTGATGGCCGAGCAGGCCTACGAGACCACGGACTCGGACCGGTCCATCATCCGTGGGTCGCTGAAGGAGACGCTCACCCAGTTCTACATCGACAAGGGCATGTGGGCGCGTAACGCCAAACACAACCGTGACCGACTACGGGTGGTGGGGATCCCGCACACCCAGGTGCCGCGGCTCCAGGACATCGTCACCTACTTCGACACCCAGTACCGGGCTCTGGCCAACTCCAGCGCCCGAGACGACGAGATGCTGCACGCGTACAACATCCTGCGTCTGGTCTTCAAGGACCTGCTGGACAACAACGGCGATCTTTTCAATACCCACACCAACGACGAGATCGACGGAGTGGCCGAAGCCCGTCGAGTGATCTACGACTTCTCGCGCCTCCTCAAGCGGGGGAAGGGCGTGGCGATGGCACAACTGGTCAACGTCATCGGGTTCGCCGTGGACAACCTGAGCCTCGGCGACACGGTGATCATCCATGGTGCGGAGAATATCGACGACCGCATCAAGGAGTACCTCACCGAACAGTTCTCGCATCTGTTCCTTCGAGGCGGTCGGGTGGCCTACCTGTACAACGACGTAGACCGGATGCTGGCCGACTCGGAGTTCAACCGCTTCGACGCGGCGGACTGGACGATCCTGGGGCGGATGCGCGATGCGACCGTGACCGAGTACCAGCGCCAACTCCACCAGGACATCCCACCTGACCTGGAACGGCTCGTGACTACGCGGGGTGAGAACCTGGCCTACTTGAGGCGGGGACACACCAATGTCGTCTTCCACCTGGACCTGCCGCTGGGAGTCAACCCGGCCCGAGCCGATCGGCGGGCCCAGATTCTTGGGACGGCGAGGAGGGGGCAGGACGACCGGATGAGGCCGGAGCAGTCGGCGGCCGTCGTCGAGGCCCAGGGCGAGCGGGCCGAGGAGAGGTCACGACGCGTCGCCGAGGAGGGCAGCGAGGCCCGGCTGGAAGTCGAGCTCGCGGAGCGCGGGGAACGTAGGAGACCGACCCGAAGGTCGGCCCAGGCTGCGGTTCCGAAGGATCAGCTCCGGGTCCCGGGGGCTGCGCCCGGGACCAGCCGTACGAGACGGGGTCAGTAGATGTATGTGAGACACAAGGAGGCGCCGACAGAGCTGATCGGTCTCGCGCGAGTACGGAATACCCCTGGTAGCGGGGAACGCGACGAAGCGAAGCTGCCTCGGCACCCAAAGAGGAGCCGTACTAGGGGTGGCCGTCTCATCCGAGTCGCCGTGTGGGCTCTGATTCTGGCCTTCCCGTTGGCCCTGCTGGTGGGGACGTCGGGTACGGCACACGCCGATGATGATATTGACGGCCTGTCCTTCTACCGTCTCTCCTCATCGATGACCGCTCTGTTCTCCACCGCCCAGGAACCCGAAAGCGGGGTGAGGTTCGACGGCCAATCACAGGACCCGGACGCAGAACCGAACGCAGACGTCAATGACGGAGCTTGGCGATCACTGCTGAGCAATCCGGCCAGTGCCGGGTCGGTACTTGGATACGCGGACGAGAACTACAACCCCATCGCGGGGTGGATCAACTCACGTATGGCCCAGTCCTCGGACAGTGTCGGCTACGACACTCTGCGACCAAGCGCGGATTCGGGGACGTCCGCCTTGGGGCCCCGCTACTACGCGATGTTCGGTGCCACGTTGAACTCCTTGGGGCTGGACAGCACCAGCACGGGGCTTTCGCTTCCGATCGTGCAGCCCGTCGCGGGCGGGCTGGTCCTTTTTCTGTTTTGGTCTTCCCACATCGTCGACGCGCTGTGGGCGAACATCATCTCCTTCTTGATCTTCCTGAACCCCTTCAGGTTGTTCTATGAGGGAATCAGTGCTTTGAACCCGAGGTTCGCTGACGGGATGGTTGGGGGAGAACCGCCTGAGGGGGCCCTCGGGGAGTTGGCGGGGTGGTTCGGCGAATGGTACCAGATCCTAATCGACATAACCTGGACCGTCATGGTCCCCATCTTCGTTGCCACCTTTGCTCTGGCAATCATGATGTTCCAGAAAATGGACAAGGGTGGAGTACTCAAGAAACTCGTCGTGCGACTCTTTTTCATCGTCCTCGGGGTTCCCCTGCTCGGTTCGATGTACACCGGGGTGCTAAATTCTTTGGATCTTGCTTCGAGTGGGGGAAACTCCGGACCCACGCGTGTGGTCCTATCGACTTTCGTTGACTTCGAGGCCTGGGCGATGCAGCAGCGTTTGCGTGTTCCTGACGAGTCGCTTGGCGTGTACATCGAGTGGAACTACGATGAGAATGCACCTTCGGGGCGCTCGCAGGCGAGCGTGCGCGACCTGGCCCTGGTCGTTAACGCACAGGTCCTCGGATTGCCGAATGTCGATCCCTTGGGGGCGGACAACGACAGCTCGTGGACAGAAAAGGCGCTTGGCGCGGACGAGTCGGAATTCACTCAGACAAACTACGCGCAGGTATCCGACGTCATGTGGCGGTACATACAGAATGAGCATATCAGCGCCTCCTCGTTCGAGACCGATGTCAAGGGCGAGCTGCCTACCGGTCCGGACAGCGAAACACGGTCATGGTTCGACGACTACATCGGTGACCCCGCAGACGTCGTGAAAGATGGGAATCATAGTGTTGGCGTGGCCGATAATCCGTTGATTTCGGTGGCCGAAGATGCTGGCCTGACTGCCGGCCAGGGTGGAATCGACCGACCTGATCACGGACACCACGGGCCCGGAGGTCAAGACCTTACTGACATCAAGATCCTGAAATTCACCAGCGCTGACGGCACCGAGGACTGTGGTGTCGAAGTCGTCAACCAGAGTGGCGGCCCCCTGCCGTGTAACCTTTCGCCGTTGGCGATGTACAACTATCTCAACACAGACTTCGGGACGTCTTCCTATACGGCCTACTCTTCAGGGAAGACCACGAGTGAGGCGACACGTTCGATTCACAACTCGGTGAACCTGGTGGGTACTGGTCTCATGAGCCTGGTCTACTGGGTTCATGCCGTCGTCATCCTGGGCGCGTTCGTCATCATCGGGTTCGGCTACGCCTTCGCGATGCTGATCGGCAACATCCGGCGCAGCTTCCAGTTGATCACAGCGGTTCCCTTTGCGACCTTGGGCTCGATCTCGGGAATCTCCAAAGTCATCGTCTACACGATCGCGCTTGTCATGGAGGTCGTGGTCACGATCTTCCTGTACAAGTTCGTCCAGTACTTCCTGATGAGTATCCCCTCGGTCATCGAGGCGCCTATCCAGAGCGCCCTCGACGAGGAAGCGTCAACTGATCAGGGAATCCTCGCATTCCTGGAGGAAGGCGGATTCATCACGATGCTCGTCACCCTGGTGTCGATCATCGTGACGGTTCTCTTCGTCGTCATGGCGATGCGACTGCGCAAGACGATGGTCAAGGCAGTGGAAGACACCAGCAGCAAGCTGGTCGACGATTTCATGAAGGCCGCTGTCGGGGGCGGAGGCGGGGGCGGCGCGGGTGGAAGCAAGATGCCCGGCGCCGGCCCGGGGGCGAAGGGCGGTGCCAACACGTCGATGGGCAGTAGCGCCAGGGGTGGCGGGGGTGCGAACGCCGGTGGTACCAGCGGTGGTTCCTCCTCCAGCAGCACGGTGAGTGGGAACGTCGACACCGACGGGACTCTGGAGAGTTCCTCGGAGGGGGAGGACGCGTCTGGCTCGGCACTCGGCTCCAGTGACCAGGAACGGGAGGCCGACGAACAGGAGCGTCTCGGCCGCGAGACTGAGGCCAATGGTCTGTCCGGGGACCCGGCAGCCACGATGACCGACTCCATGGAGAAGTCCAACGCGGCTCACAAGGAAGCCAATCAGAAGCGGATGGAGGCAGGGAAGGAAGGGGCCGAGGCAGTCGGGCACGGTGTCGTCGCCGCGGGCCGGGGCGCAGTCGGCGACGGTGCCGGGGCAGTGAAATCGGCGGGTGAGGCCGGAAGGCATGCGGGTGAGGCCGGCACGAAGAAGTCGGAAGCCAACAGGGCCAAGAAGCAGGCTGGGCAATCCACGCTGGACGGCCAACAGGGCAGTCCCAAGGAGAACAAGAAGGCGGCTCAGAGCCAGCAGCTCAAGAACGCAGGTGCTGCGGTTTCCCAAGCGGGAGGCGCCGCTTCCGGCGACGTGAGCGGTGGAACGGCGGACGCGGTGAAAGGTACTCCCAAGCCAAAGGGTAAGCGGAAACTCCCCCCGAAGTAGATGCAGATCCCATGCCCGCGACAGGACCCGGAGGCCACCAGGCAGTGTCGGTAAAGTTGAAAACGGCAGATCAATATGCGTGCAAGCTCGGTGCGTCGTTCCAAGGATCTCGCAACAGGACCAGGTGCGATTTGCGTACGCCCAAGGACAACGATATGGAGAACGAGCTTGATGCTGGTTGAAGTCGGCCGTTAGAATCACTCACATACACAAGAGAATGCGTTAGACCCCGGTGCTGGGACCCTCACCAGCACGCCACGCCTGTCGTCTTCAGTAAGCCTCCACGAGGCGAATCAGGTCAGGACCAGAGGACAAGGACAAGAAATCATGAACACGCCTCATCTGCCCGCCGCATCGTGGGACCTCCTCTCCTTCCTTGAAAGCGCAACGAATTATGTCCAGGGGGCGGGCGGAGCCCTTTTGGTGCTGATGGGAACCGCGGGTGTCATCTGGGGTGGCGTCTTGCTCATCAAGAAGCTCATGGCTTCGCAGCAGGACCAGACCAGCTGGGTCAAGATCATCGCCCTGATTCTTATCGGAGGCGCACTGATGGTCGGCGGTTTCAATCTCATCTCCAGTATCGCCGCGGGTGGAAAGACGACTATCGAGGACCTGGGCGGCGGCATGGTTCTCCTGGGTATCGGCCAACTGGGATAGCGTTCCCAAAGCACCAATGTCCTGATACGCGGTTGTGCAACGGTGGTACCGATGGGGGTCGGCGGCGCGTCAGTCGTCGGCCCTTTGTCTATTCCCTGGACCAACCCATGCTTGAGTCACACGGCGGGAGCACGTCACATGAGTCTGAAAGAAACCATCGAGACGTATGCGGCGAAGATGAAACTGGGCCCGCATCACGCTATCGAGCGATTCGGTGTCATCACCACGTGTTTCACGGTCACCTTCGCCATGCTCCTGACCGGAACCATTGTCTCGGCCACCGCCAACAACCGATCGCGCACGGATGAGACAGCGCTCTACACGACGACTTTCACCACGTCCAGAACGGATCTGTCCGGAGCGGTTGAAGGTATCTACTCCAATAGCGCGGGGACTCGCGCTCTGGTGCTGATGCGGTTCCGTGATGCCGACGCTGCTTCTCTCTCGGCGGACGCCGCGAACTACCAGGCGTTTCTGACCGGAACCTCCGAACGTCTCGATACCCAGGCGCTCAACACGAACATCACCGGCTCCATCGTCTCGTTCGGTTCCACTGGATACCTGGGGGTCGTACTGGACTCGGACGCGCCCTTCACCCAACAGATCATGAGTCTGACCCTGCGGGCCAACAGTGAACTGGTCTACAAAGAGGGGAGCGGACGCGAACTGCGGGAGGATCTCCAGGACGACGGTTCCTTCGCGGAGTTCGACCAATGGCGGCTGTTCGTCAACCCCGGGGCCTCGGGAATCGAAGAGGCGAGTTCCCTCGACGCAAACCGCATCAACCCGAGTGCCCTCTACTACGAACTCGTGGTCGCGGGACTGGAAGCGGACGTCCGGGCGTCGATGGATCAGCAGCTCCTGGAGATGAGGGCTGTACTCAACAGGGTTACCGAGTACGAAAGCGAGATGGGACGCGTCAACGTCGACGGGGTGTTCATCGAGCCGCCCGAGATCCCGGATCCGGTAGCGGGGGACACCATCAGCGGTGAGCCTGCCGAAGGGGAGTCCGATTCTACCTTGGAACTGGACACCAGCTGGGTTCATCCGCGTGGCTACGACTTCGACTGGCGGTCCCGCACGGTTGAGGAGGGGATTCTGGACGAAATCATGCCGGATGACGCGACCTCCTACACCACGTTCCTCAGCGAAAAGGCGCGCGCCGAGAATGCTGGGGAATCCCAGTTCTCACCCAATGACATGGAATGGCGACTGACCGATGGGAGCGACTTGAAGGAGTATGGGACGTCGAGCCAGGCCATGAAACCGTTGAATGACATCATGAACAACACGGTGCAGGCCTATCAGGAGTATTTTCGGCTCAAAACCTCATATCAGGTCGATTCCTACAGTGAACTCCTGGAATTGGAGGTCGTTCTTCGGGGTGTCGAATCGGCTGGGTCGGTCAACTCGGACGAAGAAGTGCTGCTCACCTACTAGCGCAGATCATCACGTGGTCAGGTCGGAGAACTCAGACGATGTGCGAAAGGGAAAGGAGAGGGCTCGATGGCAGGAACAGGTGGTGGAGGTTCGGGGCTGCCGGGACCGGGTTCTGGAGGTTCGGGTGACATAGGCAAGCAGATCCCCGGTCTCGGTGACGCTGTCGGGGGCGGCGGCGAAGGTGTCGAGAAAGACCCTGCCGGCGGTGCTGGAACGGGTCCTGGTGGAGCGGGAGGAGGCGCGTCCGGCTTGGGCGCGGGCGGAACCTCGGCAGCTCCCAAGAGTGGCTCGGAAGACAGCTTGAAGGGTGTCGGCAAGGGCGCGGCCGCTGTCGCCGCCGTTCCCGCTGCTGGAATCGCCGCTCAGCTCATGATCATCTCCATGTTCCTCACGTGGTTGAAGGGGATGTTGGCCGCGATGGTGGCCATGGCGGCCAACCTGATGTCCCTGATCATGACGGCGATCATGACGGCGGTGAACGCGGTGGTGGGCGGGGTTATGGCCGTGGGGGCCGGGATCGCGGCGGCCGTGGGTGGAGCCATCAGCGCGACCACCGGAGCAGTCGCCGCTGTGGGCATGTCACTCCTTGCCCTCGTGGGTATCGGTGCCGGTGCGGCTGCCGCGGGGGGGAACACGACCGCGCAGCGAGACGGGATGCCGTCTGACTGCCGTCCGGCGGCCGAGGCGACCATCCGTGAGATCGACGAAGACGCCGAGAACGATACCAACCGGAACATGGAGAAGAACGCGGAGGAGGTGTACTCGATTCTCTCTGGATGGGGTATGCCGGATGAGAATATCGCCGGAGTCCTCGGTAATTTCCAGGGGGAATCCCAGATCGACCCAACGGCGGTCGAAACGATCCGAGGGGAGGACTACAAGAGGCGTAAGCAGAAGAAGGATGCGGAGAGGAACGGGTTCAGGGCGGAGGACATCATTGGAGACCAGTACGAGCGGGAAGGCATCAGGACGAATATTCAGCTGGTGGGCATCGGGTTGGGGCAGTGGACCAACAGCCGTAACACACTGCTCACGGACTACGCCGACGAGGTGGGTGAGAACTGGTATGACCTCGAGCTCCAGATGCAATTCCTGATATCAGGAGACGAAGACAGATACATCCAGGTCGTAGATGGTCTCATCAATGACTCCTCCCCTTCGGTGGATGGATCCACCAAGACTTGGATGGAAGAGTGGGAGGTATTGGGTCTGGATGTCCTTCCCCAGCGCCAGGAGTGGGCTGCCTACTGGTTCATGAAGATGGACGACTGGGAAGCGGACGTTGATCTCGCTGATTCCATCCTGGAGCAGGCCGAAGCAAATTTGGGTGACGCCAATGAGAACCGTCGTGACGCTGTCGTCGCCCAGTGCCGCACTGTCAGTGCTGGCGGCGGTGGAGGTGTGGTCGAGCTCGGAGAGACGGTCGACTGCGATGGGGTTGATGGAGGGCAGCTGCATCCGGACGCGTGTGCGATGCACGAGGAGCTCCAAGAAGAGTTCGGGGGCTTCTTCCTCTCAGCTGGTGGGCAGCGTCCGGAGAGCGGTAGTAACCACGGCAATGGTCAAGCGATCGACTACATGCTCACCGCCAATAAGGCAGAGCCGTCTCCAGAGGTGAAGGATTCGGCTGAGGAGGTTATCAACTACGTCATTGCCCACTCGGAGAGATTGAATATCACGGGTATTTTGTGGACCTACGAGAAGTGGAATCCCACCATGGATCCCATCGGTGAGTGGAGCGAAGTGGCTGGACCCGCCAACACTGTGTTTGGTGACCACACGCTGGATCATGTCGACCATATTCACATCAGCGTTGGCCCTGACCGTTTCATGTGATGATCAGGGATGGGGTGGGCGCGATGGAGTGTCCGTAGGTGTCGAAGCACTGATCTCGTTTTTGGCGAGGAGGGGATATGGCTGTGTCGGGCGAGAATCGAGATCGTCCCATGCGCGCTGAGGATCTTTCGGGTGATGACTCCTCAACGGTTGAGCAAAGCACGAACAGGAGGAAGCCCTGGTACCAGATGAGCCGAGAGGAGGTGATGGAGCGCCTGGAGGGCTATCAGGAAAGGCAACGGGCCAATCGCCGACGTCTGACAGGCGATGACGTTCAGGAGATGTTGCGAGAGCGTCGCGCCGAACGCCAACAGCGCAGTCAAAAGCGCAAAGAGGAGCGTGAAAGCGGAAGGTCTCCCCGACGTGACATGGGTCGGACCGTTCGACTGAGTCTGGGTGGGGCGCTGCTGGTCGGGGCAGTGGGGACTGGGGCTTTGGCGGCGTCCAGTACGGATTCCAGTGAGGCACAGTCCCAGGCGAACGATCGTAGTATCGCTCTTCTCGAAGGTGAGATCCGTGCTTTGGAGAACGACACCTGGGATGAAGAGGCTGCGCTGGCTCTCGAAGAGCAGGTGGAGCTTTCAGTGGAAGAGGCCCGCGCGAAGGGGGAGCACATCGCGGAGGCGCAGAACACCTATCAGGAGATACACGAGGATCTCAATGGCGTTGAGTTTCCCGAGTACGGGAGCGGCGACCCGAACGGGGTGTATGCTCCGCTGGACGAACTGCGCAAGGAACTGGTCGGCTTCTTCGACGAGTCGTCACGCATCGTCGATGACGAGGAGCAGTTCTACCCGGACGCACACACGATCTACGGTCCGACGGAGATCGATGTACTCGCTGCCTGGTATGTCCGCGTGGAGGAGGACGGATTCACCTACGCGAACGCATCACTGAATTCCTGGGAACTGGTCTCCGCTGCCCCTCGCCGAGAATCACCCGAGAGCGTCGACGTGGCCTGGCTCAATCGTGATACCGCCAGCGGCGAAGTGCTCTCATGGGCCAAGGCGAACTACGACGTGCAGACCGGAATGTTCCACAGTGTCTATGTCGGGGTGACCACGATTGGCGAGCGCCCTCCGGGGGACACGCAGACAGGGTCGGGCGCCGATGTGGACGAAGAGGCCGACGCCGACACGCAGGAGGTCTGATGGGCTTCTTCCGACGCAACGCCTTTCCTCTGGTCGCGACCGCCCTACTCATGGTGACGGCTGGTTCCTTCGCCGTCACCCGCGGGTCGCAGCAGGCCTCCCTCGTCGAACAAGAACGCGAGATCACCGGACTCGAGTCTCGTCTGGCCGAGCTGGAGGGAGAACAGAGGAGGCGGGACCGCCTGGCCGCAGACCAGGTGTTCGGTACGAGCGCCTCGAGGCTGGACGCGGATCTGAACCTCATCAGCGAGGTCCTGGATACCGCCTTGACCTGGGAGAGCCACGCCGAGTACGAAGACGCGCGCGCCTCCATGATGAACGTCTACGGTCTTGCGGAGGACTCCGCGTTCATGACTTCCTTTCTCCCCGAGGCTCCGTTCAACGTCGACCGAGAGGGCAAAGAGTACGCGCTCATCGACCTGCTGGGACTCGACTCTCAGGTGAGTGACTTCCGGCCCCTATTGATGTCTGTGCGAGGTACCGAATACTCCTATCTGGTCTTGGTCGAGGTCCGGACCACGTCGAACGACGGCCAGGGAGGCGCCAACAGCACGGCCACGGTACTGCTGACCACGGACGGTGACGGTGGTGTGTCCGAGGTCGAGGGATACGCCGCCACCTCCCCCATGCGCGAGTCGGGTCCGGACTGACCCGCTCCCGGCGCGGATCAGGCGCCAGTGAACTGGGCGGGGAGACGTCGTGCGAGGGGTGCCACTCCGTGCCGGTGCGTAGCGGTGCTCACTATTGTGTGTACTGAGTTGATTGTTCTTATTCGTGAGTGAAAACGCCTCTTCGTCACATGAGGGAGGAGATCAACGTGGCCCGCAAACGCGGACCCGAAGAACCCGAACGCCGCCCGTTGTTCTTCTTGGACACGTCCGAGAGCACTGCCCAGGACTCCGGCGCGGTGTCCTCCGGCGCGCAGGACGAGAACTCTTCTGGAGAGAGCTCCGGAACGGTCGGCAGACGCGTACTGGCACGCGTCGCGTACTGGTCTGGCACTGGTCTGGGCCTCCTGGGCGGACTGGTACTGATCGTCGTGGCAGGGGCGATCAGCTCCTTTCACCAGAGTCAGTTGGAGGAACAGGCACAGGACGGTTTCGAGGCGCAGCGCAACACCACCGCGGCTCAGCAAGGACTTGAGGACCTGCCGACGCGTGTCGAAGCCGAGCGCTGGTTGGAGCAGGCCACCACGGTCAGCGCGGGAATCGCCGAGGCACAGAACATCTACCTGGAACACTCCGGGCCGCTCCCTGTGGAGGATCTCCCCGCGCGGACGCCAGGTAGGGGAGACACCGACGACTGTGTCTCCTACCTGGACGAAAGGCCCGACGAGTCGCGCGAGTACACCAACGCCGAGCTCACCACCTGTGCTCAGGGATTGCGTCAAGAGGCCGTGAGAGGCCTGGACCGGCAGCTGATTCCGCATTTCGCACCGCACGTGCGTGACGAGAACGGCTTCGACGCGGTGAGCCAGTGGCACACGCGGGTTCCGGCTCTGGAGGAACTGGAGGAGGGCACCGACGCCAGCGACTTCTCCTGGAACGTTCACGAGGTGCGAGTCTTCGAAGCGGACGGGCTGATCCCCGTGGTCTGGACCCTGAACCACGAGGACACGGGGCAGATGGTGGCGTGGTTGCACGGAACCTACGATCCGGTCGTCAAGAAGTTCGAGCACCTGGTGCTGGGAACCGCCGCCCTCCGATCGGAGGAGGACCCCGAGCCCCCAGGCGAGGGAGAAGGAGCAGAGGACGCCACGGACGATCCGGACACCGAAGCCGAGAGTGGCGACACCGCTGACGCCGAAGGCGGCACCCCTGAGGGAGATGACGACTAGCGATGAGTCTGGCCGAAATGGAGGCTTACGAGCGCGAGCGTGAGCTTCGACGTAAGAGAACGCGCCTCGTCCTGTCCTGGACCCCTCTGGGAGCGGCGGCTCTGCTTCTGGTGGCCGGAGGCGTGGCAGTGTGGATTGCCGCCTCCGGGCACGAGGAGGACCGGGCACAGGTCGCGGTCCTGGTGGACGAACTCGTGGAGGAGGCCGATCAGGCCGAGGCCGAGTTGCACGTCAACTGGGTCGAGTCCTTGGAGGGTTCCTCCACGGTGCGGGTGGAGCGTGTGGAAGAGGACGCTGAGCGAGTACGCGAACTGCTGACCGCGGCGGTGGAGGACGGTGGGGACGTCGCGCTCGACCCGACCGTCCCCGATGAGGAAGTGACCCTCGCCCCCCTTCAGGACCTGTCCGACGAGGGAGTTCCCGGGTGGGGTTCGGGAACTCGGGCCAGCCTGGGGGAGTTCGAGCCGGTGGTCGTCGGTGCGGAGGGCGCCAGCTACTCCTACTTCGTCTTCGTGGACGTCTTCGACGCGGCTGAGCTCGAGGAGGCGGCCAAGGAGGAGGACGAGGAGGTGTCCGCACACGCGACGCTGTCGGTGGCCTGGGAAACCGACTACGCGGGGGTGGTCACCCAGATCGACATTCAGTGGGCCGACCAGGCACCCGAACGCTCCTGATCCCCTCCCCCCCCCACCACATTCCGAACCCAGCCTGGAGACACCTCATGAGCCCCGCTTCACCAACGGGCAAGAAGAAGGAGGCCCTCGTGCCCCCAACGACCAAGCGCGGAGGGAAACGCCCGGCGCGCAAGGACCCCGGACAACGCGTCTCCGGTGCCCAGCGGGACGAGCAGGACGTCACGAAGCGTCCTCTGAGTCACCGCATCCGTGCCCGCCTGAGCGAGTCGGGAGCGCGGTCACTGCTCTTGGGGGTCCGTGCCGGACTGGTGTTCGGCGTAGCGGTACTGATCTACGTGCTGGCGATGTTCGTCGCGGTGACCGTGGTACCCAGTGTCTTCCTCGTGGTGTCGTCCGGTACCAACGTCGGCCCGAACTCCCCCTTCGAACTCCAGATGGCGTACTGGCTGTCGCCCAGTCTGTTCCTCATCGGTCTGATCTTCGTCCTGGTGCTGGTCGCGGTGCGCTGGCTCTGGCGCGCACAGCGCCGTGTGGCCGAGAGGGCCAGGCGAGCCCTTCTGGGCGAGGCCGGCGACCAGTAGGTCCGCGGCCCCGTTGGTTCGTCCGAGAGTTTCCCCGTTCCCTGAACCCCCGTTCCGAGAGCAGGAGTTTCCCCTGTGAAGACCGCACCCCTGAAGTTCACCGACCACTGGCTGCACCGCCTGGCGCACAGTGACAAGGCACGCACCCAGACCCTGCGCGCCTTTCCCTGTGACATCTCCGTGCGCATGGAGGTGGTGGCGATCCTCCACCACGGAACCGACCTGAACCACCGGCCCTACCTGCACCTGCGGGGACAGATCGTCCGGGTGCTCCCGGACCTTCCTCTGCCCTTCGGTATCACCGAACTGCCCTACCGTTCCGGTTCCGAACCGACCTTCGACGCCTTCTACGAGTTCGACACCGAGCAGTTGGGCGAGCTGGTCCGCAAGGGCTACTTCGGTCCCCGGTTCCGGGTACCCGATTCCATGATCGGCATCGTGTGGGAGCTGCCCGCCGTGACCGACTTCCTCGTGGTCGCGCCGGAGAGCCTGGAGCAGCCGCCCGTGGTGTTCGCCGGTGTGCGCGACCAGAACAGCGCAGAGCTCGACGAGGAGAGCAGCGGGTACACCCTCGCCGAGTACTTCCCCGATTTCACGGCCGAGAACTCGGCGCAGGAGGCGGCGGAGAGCCGACCGGTGGTCCCCACGCGCTCGGAGCAGATCGACGACCTCTTCGCCGGAGAGGAGGATTTGAACGAGTATCTCCGAGGCCAGGAGGGTGTCGACCGGTACGCCCCGGCCTCGGTGCGAAGCGCGGCGGGGCCGGTTCCGAAGAGCGTGTTCGACCAGGTGCTGGAGGAAGTGGAGGCCCAGCGCCGCGGGAGCGTCGGGGAACCCGGAGTGGACTACGCACCGAACAGCCCTGAGGCACTTCGGGAGCGGGTGAGGGGCGCGCTGCCCGACCAGTACCGGACCGTCCCGTCCCGTGCGGTGCCACACGCGGCCCAGGGAGACGGTGACGACGACGGCGGCTTTTTGGACCTGGACGACTAGGGGCGTGGAGTCGCCCGGCCTGGAAGGGCCGGGGCGATCCCGATTCACCGCCTTTCTCTTTCATCTTTTGCGGAAGGCCCCGAGGTGTCTTCAGGGGGGACGGCGTGTTCACCGAACGCTATTTATGGCCATCTCATAACCAGCCTTCTGGATTGTCCTGCTTGTGGCGCCGCATGCTAGAATCACGATGATTTATGGGCATGAATTGAGTGGAATCGAGACGAAGTCGTAACACTCTCGTCCACAAAAGGTGGTATTGGTTGTTCACCCGCTCCGATGGCTCCTTCGATGACGGGCTCAACGAGCTCTATCCGAAGCTGGCCAAGTTCAGTGACCCCCTGAAGCCCGCCGAGCGCGAGATCGTCGGCCGTGAACGCGAGATCTCCCAGCTCATGGCCGCGATGGCTCGGCCTGAACTGTGCAACGCACTCCTGCTGGCCCCTCCGGGTTCGGGAAAGACGGCCCTGGTCCAGGCCGCGATGTCGGCGGACACCAAGCGTCTCTACCTCGAAGTCGACCTGGCGCGGATGATCGCGGGCCTGAGTACCCCCGACGAAATGGCGGCGCTCCTCAAGGGCCTGTTCGACGAGGCCGAAGTGTTCAGCACCGAGGAACAGGTCGAACTCGTGCTCTTCATCGACGAGTTCCACCAGGTGGTGCAGCTCAGCGCGGCCTCGGTCGAGGCGTTGAAGCCGGTGCTCGCGGCCTCGGGAGCGCGCGGTATCCGGGTCATCGCGGCCACCACGTTCGACGAGTTCCACAAGTACGTGGCCCCGAACCAGCCGCTCATGGAGCGCCTCCAGCGCATCAACGTGAACCCGCCCGACCAGAGCACCACGGTCAGGATTCTCAAGGGGATGGCCCGGCGCTACGGCGTGGAGAACCAGTTCTACGACGACCATCTCTTCGAGCTGATCTACGAGTACACCAACAGGTACATACCGGCCTCGACCCAGCCGCGTAAGTCCATCCTCGTGCTCGACTCGATGGTGGGCTGGCACCGGTACAGCGGGCGCCCGATGGACCGCGCCCTCCTGGCCGATGTCCTCATGGAGTCGACCAACGTCAACGTGGCCTTCAGCGTCGACGCGGTGCGCATCAAGCAACAACTCGACAGCGCGGTCTTCTCCCAGGACTTCGCGACGAGTGTGGTCGCCAAGAGGTTGCAGCTGTGCGTCGCGGACCTCAACGACAAGACCAAACCGATGTCCTCCTTCCTCCTCACCGGGTCGACCGGTACGGGAAAGACGGAGCTCACCAAACAGCTCGCGAAACTGCTGTTCGGTGACGACCAACGACACCTCGTCCGCTTCGACATGTCCGAGTTCGCCCGGGAGGAGTCCCTGGACCTGTTCCGTTCGGAACTGACCAAGCGGGTGTGGGACATGGGCCACGCCGTTCTGCTCTTCGACGAGATCGAGAAGGCCGCCTCCGCGATCACCCGTGTGCTCCTCCAGGTGCTCGACGACGGCAGGCTGACCAACGACAACGGTCGCCAGGTTTCGTTTCTGAACACCTACATCGTGCTCACCACCAACGCGGGCTCGGAGATCTACGAGACCATCGCCCAGTACAACGAGGACGACACCGGTTCGGGCAAGGAACTGGTCGAGAAGATGAAGGAGATCCGCCGCTCCATCTCCACGACCCAGGGCGACAACAAGTTCCCGCCAGAGCTGCTGGGCCGTATCGACGCGATCGTCCCCTTCCAGCCGCTCTCGCGTGAGACCCAGCGCAAGATCGTCAAGAACAAGCTGCGCCAGATGCGCCGCGAGGTCATGGTCAAGCACGGTGTCAGGGTCGAGATCGCCGAACGGGTGCTCCAGTACCTGATCGACGACCATGCCGACACCGATTCGAACGCGGGCGGAGCGCGAGCGGCGATCGCGAAGATGACCGACGAGGTCACCATTTCCCTCGCGGCCTTCATCAACGCCCACCCCAATGAACGGGTCCTGCGCGTGGACGTGCGAGGAACGATGCGTAGCGAGAACAAGGCGCTGCGCAAGAGCGACTCCTACGTGGAGGTGACGGCCGCCCGCTAGGGACAGCGGGATCAGGCTGATCACGCCCCGGAGAGTTCTGTCGGCGACGTGCCGAGAGCGCGGAAAGTCAGCGACGGCATGACCGAATGGCAAGCCGTAACACGAAACCAGTTCGACAATCAACGGTACGAACAGGAGAGGATGCGCCGATGGGATTCATGGACAACATGCGGCAGCAGGGGGCAGGCGACGGCACGTCCTCGGACCCCGCGGAGGCGGCCGTCCCCCAGAGCGGAGACGGCAAGAAGCGCCGCAAGCGCAGAAAGCCCGAGGAGATGCTGGCCAGCGTGGTCCGGGAGACCACGGTCAACGCCGCCGTCGACCTGCTCCGACAGAACGCGCCCTTCGCCCTGCCGGGAAACAACTCCTGGGCGGCGTTGGCCCTGCCCGTGGCCAACATCGGTGGGCTGAGCAAGAAGCAGCAGAAGGATGAGGCCAAGGGCTCGCTCATCGAGCTCATCAACCACGACCTCATCCAGGCGGTCACCACCAGGCTCCTCCTCGACGAAGAGGTCCTGGGCATCATCCCCACCCCCCAGACGCTCGAGCGAATGGAGGAGTACTCCCTCCTCACGAACGCCACGTACTTCTGGATGGTGCTGAGCCCCAACCAGGACGGCACCGACCTGGTGGTCAACCCGGTCAACGACAAAACGGCCAGTTACGCCGACGCGGTGGCCGTCGCCAACGGCAGTCGCTCCCTCTCCGAGTTCCTGCCGCACGTGTGGGCGTGGACGAGCGTCATCGACACTCCCGCCGCTCCGCAGAGCCCCGCGAACTCCGCAGCCGCCCCCACCCCTTCGCCCTCCCCGTACTCTCCCTCGCCGTCCGCGTACGCCCCCCCGGCGCCCCCGGAACCGACGGAGCCGGCCCCCGTCTACCACGGCACGCCCGCTCCCGTCGGTCGCAGCCCCTTCCCCGACGCCGATCCGCCCGAGGACGACGAGGCCCCTGCGGTCCCCGACGGCGACCTCTCCGCGGGGAGCGAGGGTTCACTGATGTTCAGCGAAGAGACCGACGACGTGCTCGACGAGAACCAGGCATCGGATCGTGACGACTTCGAGGACGACGCACTGAACGCCTTCGACGGCTTCGAGGAGGAGTACGAGGAGGCGGACGGGACAGCGGAGGAAACCGAAGCGGACCCCGGCGGCGACTCCGCCACCTGGGAGGAGTACGCGGAGCACAACCGGGACCGGGAGTTCACGGAGGACGAGGTGCGGGAGACCATCGCCCGCCGGTTCCTCTCCAGCGACCTGGACCTCGCGGTCGCCCTCGACGAGTTCGAGGCCACCTTCGACACCGAGGCCCCGACCGTCCTGCTGGAGCTGGACCACAACGTCGCGGACAAGCCCACCGACTGGCTCGGTGAGCAGGTGCACCAGTTGGCCCGACAGGCCAACGCCGAACTCGCCAAGCTCCACCGCAACCACCGCGAGGAACTGCGCAAGCTCTTCGTGGAGACCATGGGCCTGCACGCGGAGTCGGTCATGCGGGAGGTGGACGAGCACCGGGAAGGCGCGGTCTACCAAAGACTCGCCGCCGCCGCCGAACAGGAGTTCAGGGAGCTCAAGACCCGGGCGGCCGAGGACATCAGCGCCCAGCGGGCGGAGATCAGCCGCAGGTACGAAGCCGACGCCGACAGTCGGGCGGAGGTCGCGGCGGCCCAGGCACGGCAGGTCTTCTGGGATCGGTCCCGGCCCGAGTTCGAGCGCAGGATCGCCGATGTCGCCCTGGAGGTCGAGCGCCGCAACGAGGAACGCTACACCCAGCGCCGCCAGCTGGTACTGGAGATGCGCCGCAGGGACGCGCACACGCGGATGCAGCTGGGTACCACGCGCGCCTTCCAGCTCCTGGCCGAGCGCGAGGCCGTTCAGCGCGCGACCGAGATGGACCTCCTCGAGCGATGGAACACCAAGCTCACCCGCTATATCGACGAGAACCGCAAGCAGGACATCGCCCGCGCCGACGCTCTCGCCGCGCAACTCCAGCTGGACAACAGCATCGAGAGGATTCAGTCCGCGAACACCCAGCGGACCACGGAACTCAAGGCCGAACACGAGGCCCAGATCCGCAGGCTCAGGAGCGAGCTGAACGCGGTGACCGCCGAACTGGAGCGCACCCGTGAGAAGGCCGAGGCGCGGATGCTCGAACGTGAGCGCGAGTGGCAGCACAAGGCCGAGACGAACAACCAGATGTACTCCGGCCTGGCCGAGCGGACCCGCGGTCTCACGGACACCATGCACCAGGAGTACACCAATCAGCTGATGGCGGTGAACCGCGCGAACCAGGCCAGCATCGAAGAGCTGAACCGAGCCAACCAGGTCCAGCGGCGCGCCAACAAGATCCTCTTCGTGCTCATGGCGGTCTTCGCGCTCGCGGCCATCGGCGTGGGCGTCATCGTCGGCTGGTGGATCAGCTACAACACCTTCGGCGGCAGCGCGATGGTCCTCCCGATCTGGTTCGACTAGGCAGCCGCTCGCATCAAGGAAAGGCGCACCATGGCCAGGAGGTCTAGCCCCAAAGCGGGTGCTTGGGACAAGCTCTCCTCACAGAAGACCGAGGACACGCTCGCCAACCGCAACGTCTACGAGTCCCAACAGCTCGACCGCACCAGGATCACACGGCAGCGGTCCCGCACGACACGTACGGTCCTCGCCGTGCTGGCGGGCGCTCTCGTGACCGCCCTGCTGTGGGCCATCTGGTCCCTGGGCCAACAGGCGGTGGCCGCCGTGGCCGCCTCGTTCAGCGAGCCCGAGGTCCCCGTCTTCGTCGAGCAGGAAAGGCCCTCGCCCACCCGGTTCTGCTACCGGCTCCTGGACGAGACCGGCGAGCCGATGGCCGACCATCCGTGCTACGACACCGAGGCCGAGGCCCTGGAGGAGACACCCCAGTGGGTGTTCGACGACATCTCGGCGCAGCAGGCCGAGCTCGACGCGGCACGCGCGGACCAGCCCGACACGTACGGGGGCTGGTTCCTCCTCCTCGACGGGACCAAACTGGGCGTCAGCCTCGGCGGGGGCCTGATCACGTTCGCCCTCTCCTACATGCTGCTCATGCGCAACCGGGACTCCCAGAACCTGCTGCACGACACCAGCGACATCAACCAGTACCACGGTGACCAGCACATCGCCCTGCCGCAGGAGATCGTGCGTAAGTTCGACTGGTTCCCCGACGTCGGCGCGCACTCCGCGGTGCAGCCCAACTCGATGATCAGCCACGTCATGATGACCAACAAGGGCCTCAAACAGGTCCCGGTCGCCCAGCGCGCCACGAAGGACGTCCTCGACTCCGATGGGGACGTCGAGTACCTCAAGGGCGAGATCCTGCTGGACGACGACGATCGGGCGATCACCAAGAAGAAGCCGCTCATCGACGAGAGGTTCGGCGACGAGCTGTTCGAGGCCTCGGGCCTGCCGAAGGACAGGTCGCTCCGCAAGAGGTTCGACACCACCGGCATCCCCTACAACCCCGACGGCAAGGACCGCGAGAAACTCGGGAAGTACAAGACCGTCGCGGACATGATCAACGACGACTGGATCTTCCCCGAGTACGAGGTGCAGCGCCCCGCCGGCGCCTACATCGTGGACACCGCCCCGGTGAACACCATGGTGCTGGCCATCACCCGGGCCGGTAAGGGCCAGACCTACATCGAACCGATGGTCGACATGTGGTTGCGGGAGAAGCGCCCCAACAACATGGTCATCAACGACCCCAAGGGCGAGCTGCTGGTCAAGCACTACGTGCGTGCCACCATGCGCGGCTTCCAGGTGGTGCAGTTCAACCTCATCAACGCCATGAAGACGGACATCTACAACCCGCTCGGCATGGCGGCGGAGGCGGCACGCGAGGGTGACTCCACCAAGTGCGCGATGTACATCGAGAACATCGCCGACGTCTTCTTCCCCCTTGACGGCGGCGAGGACCCGGTCTGGCCCAACGCCGCCAACAACGCCTTCAAGCGCGCCGCCTACGGCCTCATCGACTACTACCTGGAAGAGGAGCGCGAGCTCCGCGACTACGCCGCCCGGGTGAAGATGGACCCCAAGGTCCTGGAGACCAAGCTCGACGAGCGGTGGGGCAAGGTCACCCTGTACAACTGCTACCAGCTGTTCGTGCAGCTCTCGGCGAAGAAGGTGAAGAACCCGGTCACCGCGGTCGAGGAGAAGGCGCAGAACGGCGAGTACGGCAGCCCGGACGACGGCACCTTCCGCGAGGACGAGGCCGTCGCCGAGATGGAGGAGGCCCAGCGCCGGGAGTTCCTGTGGGAGGGCAAGGAGGAGCTGGACATGCTCACCCTGTTCTTCAACGCCACCAACGGGCTTCCCACCAACTCGATGCGCACCCTGGTGGGCAACGCGGACAACGCGCTGCGCGCCATGGGCGCGGCCGAGAAGATGCTCGCCTCCGTGTACGGAATCGCGATCACCGCGATGAGCTTCTTCACCGACCCGACGATCTCCACGCTCACCTCCGGCACGCCCAGCCAGAACACCGACCTGGGCGGCCTGAGCTTCCCCCGGCGCATGGGTGTGCGGTTCGCGAGCAACTACCTCAAGCGCGACCACCTGACCGGTGCGCAGGCCAGGTGGGACGCCTACGCCGACGCCGGGTTCACGGAGCCGCTGGGCGAGGAGTTCGAGCACGACGACATCGTCTCCCGCGAGGGGTGGGCCCGCTTCTACTTCCAGGGCAAGTTCCCCGAGGACGTCGCCCACGTGCGGCTGCGACTGCTGAACCCGCAGACCGGCATGCTGATCCGTACCTTCTACTTCCGGTACACGAAGGACTACCAGACCTCGCTCAACGGCAGGTTCTTCATCACCGACCCGGTGACCGACCAGAAGATCGTGCGCAACGGCATCCTGGTGGAGCTCAAGCGTGGCGACGACGGCTCGTACGCGCCGGGGCAGACCACGTTCCCGCAGGTGCGTCTGACCAACATCACCGGTGACCTCCCCCAGAAGGAGACGGGCCAGGCCAACGCCATCATCAACACGATGGTGCGCTACTCGGAGCAGCCCAAGGCGGTCTTCCTCGTGACCCCGCCGCACCTGATGAAGTACGCCAAGCTGATCCTGATCCTGATCAAGCAGCTCGTCGACCTCAACTTCGACAAGTCGTACATGACCAAGGAGAACCAGAAGCCGCTCTACAAGACCCGGTTCATGCTCGACGAGCTGGGCAACCTCCAGTCCGAGGGGCACGGCATCTCCGGGTTCGAGACCATGCTCTCCATCGGTCTGGGCCAGGACCAGCAGTTCACACTCATCCTCCAGACCCTCCAACAGCTGCGCGAGGTCTACGGCGAGAGTGTGGACAAGATCGTGCAGGGCAACACCTCCAACATCGTCTTCCTCAAGAGCACCGACGACTCGATGTTGGAGACGCTGGAGAAGATGTCCGGCAAGCGCCACACCACCTACATGGACTCCAAGACCGTGACCCAGGACAAGGGTCACCTGGTCAAGGCGTTGAGCGTGGAGGGCAAGGTCTCCTACACCATGGCGACCAAGGAGGAGCCGGTCATCAGCTACAACGACCTGGCCTTCATCTCCGAGCGGAACTCGATCGTGTTCCGTGCGGGGGACTCACCCGTGTGGAACCGCAACGAGATGATCCTGCCGATGAGCTGGCGCCTGTTCAAGGACACGATCGTGCACCCGGGCCACGACTACACGCTCCAGACCATCCCCACCCTGTCCAGCGCGCTCGACTTCGACGTACGGATGAACCAGCCCGACTTCGAGGCGATGCTGGCCAAGCGCATGCAGCAGGCCGAACTGGCCGTGGCGTGCCGTGAGAAGTACCAGAAGGCGCACGGGCTGTCCGCCCTGGACGTCTCCCGGCTGGACCCGGACACCTACGCCAACGAGGTCATGGAGCTGGTGGACGCCGCCCGTGGCGAGGAGTACGCCGAGGAGCAGGGCATGAGCAGCTCCGAGGAGGTCAACCCCGAGGACATCCAGGACGACGCCGACCTGGACGACCTCGACTGGGAGTTCGACGAGGCCCTCCAACGGCTCGTCGACGTCCAGCAGTCGCGGATGGACGAGTTCCGCACCCCGCGGTTCGCGGACCGGCGGGTCAGCAGGGACATGCTGGTCAACTTCTCCTCGGACCCGGAACGCCCGCACGCGGGCGCGCTGGACGGCACCCTGGACAGTCAGATCATCGAGGCGTACAAGATGGCCCGGACCGCCATGGAGAAGGACGGTGTCCACTTCTCGGTGGGCCACGACGGTGCCCTGCGCAGCGCGGACGGCCTACGGGTCTACATCTCCCGCCAGGACGAATCGGACGCGATGCGGAGGCTTCAGCACGCCAGCGAGAGCGGCCACGAGCGCGTGTACGCCGAAGACCCCGGGCAGCTGGCCGACCTGCACGGGTTCCGGGTCCACGGGGCGTTCTACGAGTTCCTCGCGGAGCGCGACAACTGGCTGGACCTGGCCCGGGGCGAGTTCGACCGGGCGATGGCCCACGCGATGCGCGACGGCGAGTAGTCGCAGGGCGAGGGGTTCAGGGGGCGCGGCCGACCGGCCGCGCCCCCTCGCTGTGTGGATTCCGGGTCAGGTTTCGGGCCCCGGGCTCAGGCTCCGGGGGCCTCCGGGAGGTCGAAGCCGGACTCCCTGAGGTAGGCGGCCTCGGCGCTGCGCGGGTCGAACGGGCGGGCCGCGGTCATGATCACCCGGGTGTTCTCCGGGGTGGTGACCTCGACCTCGACCGTGCCCCACGGCATCTGCCGGGGGCCCTGGGTGGAACCGGGACGCAGCTTCTCGCACGCGGCCACGATGGCGTCGACCTGGCTCAGGAGGCAGGAGAAGGTCACGCTCGACGCCGGAGCCTCGCCGGGACGCTCGCCCGGCACCAGGAGGACGTCCTGGAATGCCCAGCGCCGCAGGTGGGTGACCTGGCCGGGCACGGTGAAGAAGTCGAAGAAGCCGAGCCCCTCGGCCCAGAACTCCAAGGAGGCCGCCAGGTCGCTGGTCGGCGCGGTCACGAACATGGGCATGCCGTAGACCCCCCTGAAGAGCTCCGGGGGCGCGGTGTCGGGCCCCGGCTGAGGTACGGGGCTGATGCTGAAGGCGGGGAAGTTCTCGCTCATGGGCCCAGCATGTGGCCTCACGCCGCGTGAGGGTCAACCCGCCTCGTTCGCCGGGCCGAGGAGCGGGGCGGTGAGCATCCCCGTGCGATACACGCTGGGTGCTTCCGCCCAGTGGTGGCGTCCCGGCCGTGTTCACGCGGAGGTGATGGTCGGGCCCGGGTGTCGGTACCCAACGACCACAGCGTTTCTGCCCCTCAGTTTCCAGCGGAGGAATTCCTGGGGGCGCGACGGGAATGTGAGATTCCCGCGGGACTCCTCTCGGAATCGGAAAGGCGGAGTTCAGTGTGGGTGTGCCGGGCGCCGGGTGCGTTCGCCTTCCATGGAGATCCGGTGTGAACCATTCGGGATTCGGGGGGAATCGGAAGCCTGGTACGGGGTTTCGATAGGCTCTCCACGCCTGTGGGGACGAGAGTGGCGCAGGTTCCCCCGAAGTCGAAGAACGAAAGTGCGATCGCCCGATGAAGAACGTCAAGATCACGAGAACCCCCGCCCTCACCGCTGTGGGCGCGACCGCCGTGCTCGCCCTGACCGCGTGCTCGGGGTCGGAGGGCTTCGACTTCACGGAGCACCTTGCGGAGGCGCCCGCCAGCATCGAGTTCAGCGTTCCCGCTGATCTCGCCGAACTGAACGAAAACTATCTCGACAACCGTTTCTACGACTCGATCACCCTGACCGCCGTGGAATCCGAGGACCCGTCGATGTGCGCCGTGGAGTACCGCTACGACTTCGCCAAGGAGGGCCTGGACCGCCTCCTGGAGATCGCGGAGAACTCGGAGGACGTCCGCGACGGCGACTACACGCTGGAAGAGCAGATGGGCTTCTACCTGACCCACGTGAAGACGAGCGCGGAACGGACCACCGTGGAGGAGGGCTACGGCTCCGCGGTGGTCGACGTGGACTGCGCCTCGTCGCCGCGTGACGACGACTCCACCGTTCGCGTGTCCCTCGCCTACCACAACCAGGAGGAGGACACCCGCAGCAGCATCGCCAGCGCCGAGGTCAGCGTGATGCGGGGAGCGGGCAAGGACGGCGAGCTGTACGTCCACGAGTTCAAGACCCCGGGTTGGCAGGTGGACTCCAACGGCAACTGGATCGCCGACTAGGCCTCGCCGAAGAGGTGCACCGGACGGAGGGCGGGGGGAGGGGAAGCGGGGGGTAGGGGCGGCCCTCCGTTTCGGTCCTTCTCCAATAGGGACTGCGGGTTCCACGGAAGCGTGAAGTGGAACTGAGTCTCAGTCCGCTTGATTGTTGTTTGTCTGCTTCTGGGTGCGAAGGGAGCTGTGACGCCCCTCATAGTGCGTCTCGGGTGAGTACATTGTGTCCTCGTGGTTTTTGGGCGTTACGGACCGCCCCATACGCCTCCTACCTGCGGAAATGAGGAGAGTATCCCCAATGGGGGCTGTGTCTGCGACCTGTTCCCGGGGGTCGACCGAAAAACCGGTCGCGTTGCAGCCATCTCCCGACCCCGTGATGACGCACCATAGAGGATGGGGTAAAGACATGCGGGGGCCTTGTGGCCACGACGGTCGGGCGCCGGACGGTGCGTGGCGTACGCACGGCCGGGAGGCCCCGGTGTCTGCCAACGATTCCCCGCCCGAACCACGACGCAGGAGCTCAGCAGATGAGGCATCAGCACGTCCACCGGCGGGGTTGGCGACGCATCCTGATGACGTTCCTGGTGTTGTGCGGACTCATCCTCGTCCCGCTGAGCTCCGCGCAGGCGAACCCGATGTGCCCGGGCAACCCGGCGCCCCTCCCCGAGTCCGCGGGCAGCGGCTCGGACGGCCTCCTGGTCCCCCCGCAGTCCCAGTCGGCGGCTCGGGGCGCTTCCGATGGGATGCCCCCGGACGCGAGCATGTACGGCCAGTACGGCACCGCGGGGCAGCAGTGGCACATGATCACCGAGTCCTGCGTGGACAAGATGGGGTTGGGGGCACAGGCGACTCTCGCTAACTCAGCCTGGGACTTGTCCAAGACCATCAACCAGTCGACCATCACGGTCTACCAAGCCGCTACTTCAGACGGGCTTCTTTCGAGCTTCAATGAAATGGTGGAGGGTGTGGTGATTGCCCTTCGTGAGGGCATCTGGCGACCGCTGATTCCAACAATGGTGATTCTGGGGGCCATTTGGCTTGGTTGGTATGGCCTCGTTCGCAAGCGGGTGATTTTGACTATTGAATCCTCCGTGTGGATGATAGCCGCTACCGCTCTGGGTATGTGGATTCTGATCAATCCTTCGCAAGTAATGAGCCTGGGTGGTAGTGTGGTGAATTCGGGTACTCAGCTTGTTACTAGTGCGGTGGGTCAACTTCCCTATGGTGGTGCCTCTGTCAGTTGCCCTTCTGGTGCGGCTTCCCCGGAGCGAGCCACCTGGGAGTCAGAGTCCGACTATCAAGTTCGTCGCAATGCTGACATGATGTGGTCTAGTCTTGTCTGTCAGCCCTGGGTTGCTGGCCAGTTCGGGAGTGGTCCTTTTGCTAACAGCGCGGTAGAGGACCACGGGCTGAACCTGATCGAAGCCCAGGCTGTGAGTCGCATCGAGCAGGAGCAGATTCGCTCTGGTGATTTGGATGCAAACGCACTGATAGAGGAGAAGCAGGCGGCCTACGAGTCAATCGCTGCTGATATGCAGGAATACTATCCCAGCGTTTACCCATTGTTTGCCGGAGATGATCAGGGTAGTCGCTTGGGGATTGCAACTCTCGCCCTTTTTGCGTCGGTATTCGCGGGCGGACTGATTCTTGCTGGGTCTGTGGCGCTCATCGTTCTCAAGATCGGCTTCATGCTGCTCTTTATGTTGGCTCCGATCTTTCTTTTGATTGGCATTCACCCTGGCTACGGGCGTATGGTGCTCCTGCGGTGGGTGGAGCTCATGGTGGGGTTCCTACTCAAGCAGATCTTCGTGGTTCTGCTGATCGCCCTTCTGGTGATGAGCTATGGGCTGGTGATGTCCACCCCCTTGGGCTGGGGCCTCCAGATGATCCTGCTGGCTCTGTTCACGCTGGCCCTGTTCGTCTACCGGAAGACCTTCGCCTACCTCTTCTCCTCGGTGAACGCCAACACGTTCACCTCGCGGATCGTTGGGGACGCGGCTCGGAGCCAGGCCCTGGACAAGAGCGCCATGGTGCTTCCCCCGGTGGCCTACCTCAAGGCACAGAACTGGGGTCGTCAACGCGGCGGGATGATCGCCGGTGCGGCCGCCGGGGTCCCGGCGGGCGGCGGGGTCCCCGCTGGTGCCGCCGACACCGCTGAGGAGGTCAGCGACGGCGGGAACACGCGAGCCGACGGAGCGCGGGTCCGTGGCGCGGCCGGGTACGGGCGGGTCAGGGGCAATGACAACGCGCCGCCGCTCAACGTCAGCCGTGGTGGCGGAACCGGAGCCCCACGTCCGACAGCCGGTGCCCGTAGCGGAGAACAGGCCCCGAGCCTTTCCGGAAACGGCGGTCCGAGTTCGGCCGGGAGCGGTGGCGGCGGAAGCGGTGGCGGAACGATTCCGCCCCGGCCTGCCGGAGGCTACACGGGGACCGGTGACAGCGGTTGGGCGGCCGTCTTCGGCACGGGTGGCGGCGGTGGCGGATCGAACCGTAACGACGGAGGGGGCTCGGACGACCGCTCCGGTGGCGGTTCCTTCGGGGGCGGATCAGGCAACTCCCGCGCGGCCAGCGCCGAACGCCCCGAACCCAGTACTGGTCGCGGCATCTTCAACGGCCGTGAGGACACCCCGGCCAAGGGGAACCTCGGTAACCGGGGATCGCGGTGGGGCGGCCCGAAGGAGAAGCGCGAGCGTCCCGCTCCCCGGCGACCGGCCAGCCCGGCCCCCGCGGACCGGGGCAGGCGCGGAGACGGAGAGGGAGGCTGGCTGTCGGGCCGGAAGAAGGACAACGCCCCCATCACCCCCTTCTGGGGAGAGAGCGGTTCCTCCGGCGCGCGGGACCGCAAGCGTGACGTCCCCTTCTGGCTGAACGACGACTAGTGAACCGCTCGCTGAACAGACGACAAGGCAGTCCGGCACCATGCCCAATCCTCTCCCCGAACGCACCCAGAGACTGGTCGTCGTCGGCCTGATCGCCGCCCTCGCCGGTTTCGGGATCTACTTCAGCCTCGGCGGGTTCGGGGATGACCGAACCGAGGAGGCTGCGGCCCCGCCGCGCGATCCCGCTACAGCGGGGGAGGAGTCGTCCTCCTCTGTTCCGGGCGCACTGGCCACCGTCGCCCCGAGTCCGATCCCGACCACGGCCGCAGAGGACCTGGACGTGTTGGGCTGGTTCCCCTTCTCGGAGGAGGAGTTCCAGGCGGCGGGGGCCACGGCCCAGGGCTTCACCGAGGCCTACGGGACCATCGACTACGCACAGGACCCCGAGGTCTACTACGCCGCTATGGAGGCGTTGGCGACCGAGGAGTACGCCGAGGTGTTGTCCGACGTGAACCGGGCTGGAGCCTTCTGGGCCGAGATGAGCGAGGCCGAGGCGGTGGCTGAGGGGCGCGCCGAGGTTCGGGAGATCCGGACCTTCGGTGCCGACTCGGTCACCTTCGTCGTCACCGCCCAGTCGATCACCGCGACCGGGAACGACGAGTTCGACGAGGACCTGGGCGACTTCGCGGTCACCGTGGTCCGTGAGCGGGGGACCTGGGCGGTCTTCGACTTCCAGCCCGCCGGCGCCGGGCAGTTCGGGGAGGAGTGACCACGTGATCTCCGCCCTCCGCACGGCCGTTCCCGACGCGCGCACCGGTTCCTGTCTGACCAGGGTCGCGGTGCTGGCGGCCGTCGGTGTGGCCGGGCTGGTCTTCCTGACGCTCATGGTCATCCCGGCGCTCACCAACAACACACAGGTGGGTTCCTGGTTGGCCTCCGGCGTGGTCTGCGCGCCCAACGCGGACGCCGACCAGCCGGACAGCAGCGCCTACGCGATGGACACCATTCCGGAGAACTACCTGGAGCTGTACCAGGAGGCGGGGGAGGACCGCGGGGTTCCGTGGAACATCCTCGCCGGGATCGGGCAGGTGGAGTCCCACCACGGGCGCTGGGACGGTCCGGGCATCACCGAGGGCCACAACGACTGGGGGGCCTCCGGGCCCATGCAGTTCGGTTCACTGGACGGGTCGGCCGCAGGGAACAGTTGGGGCGGCGAACCGATCCAGCCCGTGGAGGAGCGGCCGGAGCTGGGGTACGGGGTGGACGGCAACGGAGACGGAGTCGTCAACGTCTACGACCCGGCCGACGCCATTCCCGCCGCCGCGGACTACCTTCTCGCGCACGGCCTGGAGGACGACGTCAGGCAGGCGATCTTCGGGTACAACCGCGCCTGGTGGTACGTGGACGACGTCCTGGAGTGGGCGGAACGCTACGCCGACGGCGACTTCGACACCTCCGACTCCATCCGGACCGCCGTGCTGTGCGAACTCGACGAGGACGGGGTGCCCATCGGTCGGGCACCGGACGAACTGACCCAGGCGGTCGTGGACTGGGCCCTCGACCAGCGCGGAAAGCCGTACATCTGGGGTGGGACCGGTCCGGACGGATACGACTGTTCGGGGCTCACCATGAAGGCCTACGAAAGCATCGGAGTGACCGTTCCGCGGGTCTCCCAGGACCAGTGGACCTTCGGCCCGGAGATCCCCCAAGGCGAGGAACAACCGGGTGACCTGGTGTTCTTTGACGTCAGCCGCGCGGGGGAGCCCCCGGGGCCGGGACATATGGGAATGGTGATCGGTGACGGGTTGATGGTCGAGGCCTGGTGTACCAACTGTGGGCCGATCGCGGTGCGCGAGTACGATGACCCCAATCGAGCGGACATCACCGGGTTCACCCGTCCGCTGGAGCACCCCGAAGTGAAGGCTCAGCTGGAGGCACAGGCGCAACCGTGACAAACAGCGAGGAAAGGGAAGGCCAGAGCAGGAGACCGGCGAAGACGGGCTTGCACGGCTGGAAGGCGGGACTCGCGGTCTTCGGGTGCGGGACGCTCGCGGCCTTCGGCGTCTTCGGCGTGATCGTCGGTGCTCTGGGGCTCTTCCTGGGTGGCATCTCGTCCGGAGTGAACGCCACAGCTGCAGAAGGAAACAGGGAGTCGGTCGTCCCTGAACAAACGATCAAGCCAAAGGAATCTTTGGATTACGGCGCCCTTGATTTGTGTGGGAAGACGATTCCAGGGGCGGATGGGAACCAAGTTCGGACTGACGCGGGTGGGGCGTATGTGGATTCTGGGGAAGAGGCCGCACCTCGAATTGTATCTGACAGATGCGACTGGAATGTCATTCCTGCCTCAAGTCCAAACTCAAGATGGACGATGAAATTCGAGTATGCCGCATTCGTGGTTTCTGGCGACGGGGGTCCGGCTTCTGAGGAGGCTGACGATGAATTCGAGGGACGGGTCTCCGATGTGGAAGATCTTCAGTTGGAGGGAAAGACTTCCGGCGATGCCCGGGTGGCGGATCGATCTCATTTTGTCCATGGTGTAGCGGACTCTGGGGCGACGATCTATGTGCTCGTGGGGCGGACTGGAGACACAGTTTACGAAATGACATTTGAGACCGGTCAAGAATACTCTGATGGGTCTCTCGTGCCTATCGGGGATTTTGAAACCGAGAGGAACTTTCTAGTTGATTACATAGTTGTTCGTCTCGGAATTGTTGGTCCTTGAGGTCGGGAGCTCCTTGAAACTTAGGCCACGCCGGCCATGAAGTGGTGGCGGCACAGGGTCGTGTACGACTCGTTTCCGCCGATGTGGACCTGTTCGCCCTCGTAGATCATGACCCCGTCGACCACGCGGGCGTTGTGCGTCGCGCGGTTCCCGCACCAGCAGCGCGCGTAGACGGGCAGGATCTCTATCTTGTCGGCCAGCTCGACCAGCCGTTTCGACCCGGGGAAGAGCACGCCCTGGAAGTCGGTCAGGATGCCGTAGCAGTACACGTCGATGCCCATGCCGTCGACGACGCCCGCGAGCTGCCCCACCTGCTTGAACGACAGGAACTGGGCCTCGTCGCAGATGACGTAGGAGGCCTTGCGGTCGGCGACGTCGTCGTACAGGTCCAGGGTGTCGCCGACCTCGACCGCCGGTGAGGTCAGGCCCAGACGCGAGGAGATGATGCCCGAGCCCGCGCGGTCCTGTTTCGTGTACAGCACGCCCTCGCCGCCGCGGGAGTGGTGCTCCTGGAGGGCCATGGTGCTCTTGCCCGAGTTCATCGAACCGGTGAAGTACTTCAGCTCCGCCATGTCTCTTCCTCGGTCGCGGGCGCCGCTTGGGGGAGGCCGGGCTGTCACCGGGCCGTCAGCGAAGATACCAGCGGGGGGCGGGGCCGGTCCCATCCTGAGGGGTCTTCACCTGCCTGGTCGGGCGGAGGGGGAGGTGTGGGGAGGAGGGGCGGTCGCCCGGTTGCGGTGTGGTGCGGTCGGGGAAGGGGGCGGCCCGAAACCGGTGGGTGCGTCGTGTGGGAAGTCGCACGTGTGCTGTTCCGTTCGGATCGGCCGGGTGCGTGCGTCGTGATCCGCTGGTTGCTGGTCCCCGGGGTCTCGCGGGCCCGGGTTCTCCTCGCGGCCGGGTGTCGCGTTCGAGGGTGACGCGCTGGGAAGCGACCGAAACACCTTCGATATATTTGGGCGCGTCTTGTGCTCATTCAAGGCGCGGGTGTGAGGGGGAATGTGGCGTTGCGGCGGGATCAGGTCACCCAGTTGGTGGAAAGCCGTTGGTTCGCCAACGTCATGCTTGCCGTGATTCTGGGCAATGCCGTGATATTGGGCTGGGCGACATATGGGGATTCCGCCCTTCCGTATCTCGAAGCCGTGGAACGGTTCGTGGTCGGTGTCTTCGTTGTCGAGATGGTCCTCAAGCTGTACGCGTGGCGGGGGGCCTTCTGGCGCGACGGCTGGAACTGGTTCGACATCGCCGTGGTCGTGATCTCCCTCGTCCCGGCGACCGGGCCGTTCGCCGTGCTGCGCATCCTCCGGGTGCTGCGCGTGCTGCGGGTGATCACCGCCGTGCCCCAGATGCGCCAGATCATCGGGGCGCTCTTCAGAGCGGTTCCCGGCATGGGCACGGTCATCGGGCTTCTGCTCATCGTCGTCTACACCTCCGCGATCCTCGCGCAGCAGATGTTCGGCGAGGAGGTCCCGGAGTTCTTCGGCGACCTCGGCGTCACCCTGTACACGATGTTCCTGCTCATGACCACGGAGAACTGGCCGGACGTCTCCGACGCGGTCCTGGAGCACCACCCGCACGCGTGGATCTTCTTCGTCGTCTACATCGTGCTCACCGCGTTCATCATCCTGAATCTGGTGATCGGTGTGATCGTCACGTCGATGGAGGCGGAGTTCAGCAAGGGCCGGTGGGAGGAGGACCAGGAACTGGAGCTGGTCCAGCACAACGCGGTCATGGACCGTCTGTCCGAGCTGAGCGACCAGGTCCGCCGACTGGAGGGCAGGCTCCGCGACCAGGAGGACGGTGAAGGGCCCGGTGAGGGGGGCCGGGTGGCGGCCGCGGTGGGTGAGGCCCCCGCGGACGGAGACGACACCCACCCCGGACCCGGGTCCGGCGGCGGGGCGGTCTGAACGCTCCGCCGCCTCAGGACCCGGCCCGTGCCGCCCCTGTCATCCGGACAGCACGACCAGGGTCCGGGTCGCGCGCGTCATCGCCACGTACCGGTCCACCGCCCCTTCCACGCCGTCGCCGAAGCGTTCGGGAGCGACCAGCACCACCAGGTCGAACTCCAGACCCTTGGCGAGCGCCGGGGTCAGTGAACGCACGCGCGGGGTGTCCCCGAACGCGGGATCGCCGATCACGCACGCGGTTCCCTCCGCGTTCTCGGCCAGCCAGGCCTCCAGGACCGCGTCCCGCTCCGAGACCGCCCCGTACCGGACGGGCACACCGCTGGCGCGGACGGAGGTCGGGACGTTGGCGTCCGGCAGCACGGAGCGGATCACCGGCTCGGCCTCCGCCATGACCTCCTCCGGGGTCCGGTAGTTCACGCTCAGGGAGGCCAGGGCGATCCGGTCGAACCCCACCCGGGCCAGGCGCCGCTCCCACGTCTCGGCCCCGCCCAGGGCGTCCGTGAATCCGCGCCGTGCCTGGGCGCGGTCGCCGACGACGGTGAAGCTCCGGGACGGGCAGCGCGACAGCAGCATGCGCCACTCGGCGTCGGTCAGTTCCTGGGCCTCGTCCACCACGATGTGCGCGAACGGTCCGGCGAGCGGGTCGGAGTCGGAGCCGGGAAGCCCGTCCTCGTCGATGAGCGCCTCCTGGAGGTCCCGGTGGCGCAGCATCGTCACCAGCCCCTCGCCGTCGTCGTCGGCCGCCATCAGGTTGTCGATCACGGAGGACCGGCGCTCGTGCTCGGCGGCGGCGGAGGCCGCCCGGCGGCGCCGGTGCCCGGCGGCCCTCGGGTCGCCGAGCCGCTGCCGTGCCGCGTCGAGGAGGGGCAGGTCGGACACAGTCCAGGCCTGGGCGTCCTCGCGTTGGAGCGTCCGGATCTGGTGGGCGTCCAGCTGGGGTGTGCACAGTCGCAGGTAGGCGGGGACGCTCCACAGGTCCCCGACGAGGTCGGTGGGTTCCAGCAGCGGCCAGGCCCGGTGCAGGACGCCGATCAGGTCGCCGTCGCGGGACAGGACCGCTCGGAGCGCTTCGGGGGTGACCTCGTCCTCGTACCGTTCGGGGAGCCGCTCGGCGAGGATCTCGGCGAGTTCGTCGAGGATGTGTTCGCGGGCGTCGTTGTGTGCGACGCCCGGGTCCAGCGAGCCGAACGCCTCCGCCCAGTCCGCCGGTTCCAGGGAGAGGTCGCCCCAGGGGGTGGAGACCTCGGTCGCCTGTTCGGGGGGCCGTTCGTAGAACCGCGCGGCCGGTTCGATCGCGCGCACCAGGTCCACGGACTCCTTCAGTCGCGCGGCCTCCGGATCGGTTTCGGTCCTGGTGGTGGTACGCCCCTCCGGCACGAGGTCCCGCACCGTGCAGGTCTGGACGCCCTCCTCCCCGAGGCTGGGCAGGACGTCCGCGACGTAAGCCAGGTACGGCTGGTGGGGGCCGACGAACAGCACCCCGCCCCTGCGGTGGCCCAGGCGCGAGTCGGAGTAGAGCAGGTGCGCGGTGCGGTGCAGAGCCACCACGGTCTTGCCGGTACCGGGGCCACCGTCGACGACGAGGGCGCCCTCGGCCCCGGCCCGGATGACCGCGTCCTGGTCGGCCTGGATAGTGCTCAGCACGTCGCGCATCCGGCTGGACCTGTGGGCTCCGAGGCTGGCGATGAAGGCGGACTGGTCGTCGAGCGCCGCGTGGCCCTCGAAGCCGTCCTCGGTGAAGACCTCGTCCCAGTAGTCGCTGACGCGGCCGAGGCGCCAGCGGTACCTGCGGCGGCTGGCCAGGCCCATCGGGTGGGCGTGGGTGGCCGCGAAGAAGGGTTCCGCGGCGGGGGAGCGCCAGTCGATGAGCAGGCGGCGGCCCTCCTCGTCGGTGAGCCCGAGCCGACCGACGTAGACGGGGGTGGGGTCGTCCTCTCCGACCATGCGGCCCAGACACAGGTCGGAGCCGAACCTGCGCAGGGTGCGCAGCCGGGCGGACATCCGGTGCACCTCCATGTCACGGTCCAGGACCTCGCGGACCTTTCCGGTGGGTGCCCTGCGTCGTTCGTCGAGCCGGGCGGAGAGGTCGTCGATTGACCGCCGGAGGCTCTCGCGGATGGTCGTGAGGTGACGATCGTCGTCGGCGACCAGGGCCGGGTCGGCTTTGGGAGAGTGAGGGTCGGATAGCTCAAAAACGCTGCTGGCCTGCGAGTTCACAACATCCCCCGTGTCGTTGGTTCTGCTCACGGTCGACCATTGTGAGGGGCGAGGGGGGTCTTGCGGCAAGCCCTGGGGTGAGCTATAAGTTGAAAGTGGCGGGAGGTGTCCTGAATCGCTGTGACCCCCTGCCCCTTCTCTGTCGTCCTCCGCCGGTGTCCGGCGTGGCAGGACGACTCCCCACGGTGAACCGCCCGTCCCCGACGTTTCCCGAGCCGACGTGTCGGTCCCGCGGCCCGTGGGGGAGGGGCGCCGCACGGCGTGTCCGATTGGGGTGGGAACATCCTTGGTACGCCCGGTGTCCGCGGGGTGGCGGGAATGTTCTGGGTCGGCTTCGATCTCGTGTTTTCTCTGTTCCGGGGGCCGAAAGCGGTATAGGAACGACGGGGACGTAGACCACGTGGGACGCTGCGCGCTCCCAGCCCAGGAGAGAGCGGACATCAATGGACGTTGAGCCCGACAACGACGGCCGGACCCCCAGGCAGCGGGACCGGGACCGCAAGTACCGGGAACACGTCGCCCGGGTGCAGCGCCGGGACCGGCTCGACAGCTGTGTCACCGAGGTGCGGCTGATCTACCAGGGCCTGCGGCACCGAGCTCAGCGCGGTTCTCTGGAGTGGGGCGAGTTCGACCGCCTGTGGCGTTACCACGGAGAGGTGGAGAAGACCGTCTCCCGGTTCACCGCGGCCGAACAGGACCAGATCCTGGAGGAGTACCCGAGGCTCGCCGCGCGGCTGCGGGCCGAGTACCGGCTCTGAGACGCCTCCCCCGGGCGGGTTCCCTCCCCGGGCGGATGCCCGCGTGGCGGAACACGTGGCCCCGGTACCGGGGGTACTCCGGTCCGGACCCTTGGCGAGGCCACGATGCGTCGTCGGACACGCGTGTGTCGTGTCTGGCCCCGTGCCGTGGACGACGCGTCGGTAGTGTGCCTGCCATGACCTTCGCGAACGTCACCACCCTGGAAACGGTCACGGGCGGGCGGGACGAGGTGGTCGCCCTGCTCACCCGGTCCGGCCCCGAGCTCCGCGCCGCCGGGTGCCTGCTCTACGAGGTGGGTGTCAACGACGACCACCCGGACACCGTGTACGTCGTCGAGCTCTGGGAGTCGGAGCGGGCACACCGGGCCTCCCTGGACCTGGAGGGTGTTCGTGCCGCGATCGCCGAGGCGCGCCCGCGACTGACCGGACGCGTGGGCGGCGAGCGCTTCACGGTGGTCGGCTCGCCCCTGCGGGACTGAACGGCTCACATCCATGACTGGTTGAGGGCCTGCGGGCCGGTGGGTTCGTCGTTGGGGTCGACCTCGTGATTGCCCCCGTTGCCGTGGGCCCCGTCCTCGCGGGCGCCGCTGTGGTCCGGCTGCCGGTCGCCCGGTTCGCTGTGGGCACGGGCCCGCTGTTCGCGGCGTAGCCGCTCCAACTGGCGCAGGCTCGACAGGGTGTCGGGATGTTCCGGACCCTGGACGCGCCGACGGTCCGCCACCAGTGTCTCCAGGGCGTGCACGGCGCCGACCGCGTCGTGCGCCCGTGCCTGCCAACAGGCCAGGTTGTGCCTGCTGGTGAGGGTGCTCGGATGGTCTTCGCCCAGCACCTGCGTCTGGATCGCCGCCAGCTCCCGCAGCCCGTTCACCGCGCCCTCGGGGTCGCCCGCCATCCCCCTCCAGTGGGCGAGGTTGTGCAGGGTGCTGAGGGTGTTCGGGTGGTCGGGCCCCAGGTGTTCACGCTGGTCGGCGAGGAGTGCGCGGGAGGCCCGCACCGCGGTGGGCAGGTCGCCTGCCTCCGCATAGCACACGGCGAGGTTGCCGCGCGTGCTCAGTGTCTCCACCCGGTCCGGGCCCACCACGCGGTCCAGGTCGGCGAGCAGTTCCCGGTACCGGGAGACCGCGCCGGCCGTGTCCCCGGCCTGGGCGCGGAGGTGGGCGAGGCCGTGGCGGGTGCGCAGGGTGTCCAGGTGGTCGGGGCCCAGCACCCGCAGCTGGCGTTCGTACAGGTTCTCGAAGGCCCGCTGGGCCTGCGACAGGTCGGCGCTGGCCCCCGTCCAGTAGGCGAGGGGGTCCGTGACGGCGGGCACTCCGCCCTGGGCGCCGTGCCGGAAGAAGTGGCCCGTGTGTTCGGGGCGGTCGGCGGGGGCCGGGTCCAGGGTGTGCGCGACCGCCTCGGCCAGCACCTCCCAGTACGTCACGGCCCACTCGACCTCGCGGGAGGAGTCCAGTCCGCTTCCCGCGCGGAACAGCACGGGGTGGATGCCCTCCTCCCACAGCCAGCTCCACACCCGCACCCGGCCCGCCGTGCGTTCGCGGAGCACGGCGGTGTTCGAGCGCAGCCGACGGCCCAGCGCGGAGTCGCGCGCGGTGTCCGGCCACACGTCCACCAGGCCGTCCGCGATGGCGCGCACGGCCTCCCGGGTGGGGCGGGTGCGGGTGTGTTCGAGGGTGGCGCGCTGGGTGAGGTGGTGGGCGCCGATCACCAGCGGGGTGTCGCGGGCGACCAGGTTGAGGCGCTCCAGGGAGGCCAGCGCCAACCGCACCTCGTGGCGGGTCAGGGTCCGGGCGGGGAAGGTGCGCCGCCCCAGGTAGTTGCGGATCGGGCGGGAGACCGCGACCTGTTCGGGGGTGGCCGCGGAGTCGAGGAGGGCGATCAGGCCCATGAGCGGGCGGGCCACCCCCTCGGGACGGTGGGCGTCGGCGCGTTCCACGGCCAGTTCCCAGGTGGCGGCGACGGGGGAGCGCGTGTCCCACTGGGGGTACGACGCCGCGTGTGCGGCCGTGCGCCGGTGGAAGAGGGCCAGGTAGGCGGCCGGGGTGAGGTGGAGGTCGGCCATGTACGCGGTCGCCTGGGAGAGGGCGAGGGGCAGGTGGTCCAGGGCTGCGGCGAGCGGGCGCAGTTCGGCGTCGGTGTGGGCGATACCCGCCTCCACGAGAGCGGCGCGCAGGTAGCCGTCCGCCTCTGCCGCCGAGAACGCCCCGACGGTGTGCGTGTGCGGGCCGTGGACGACGGGTGCGTGGCGGCTGGTGACGATCATCCGACCGTGCGGGCGCTCCGTGGGCGGCCACAGGTCCTGGACCTGCGCCGGTTCGGTCAGGTCGTCCCACACCACCAGCCAGCGGCGTCCCGAGGCGTCCACGGGGTCGTGCAGCCAGGAGAGGAACTGCCCGGCGGCGAGTTCGGCGTCGTCCGGGACGTGGGCGAAGAGCCTCCGCGCCGCCTGTGCGTACGCGAAGACGACGCCGTCCCGGGTGGCGGCGTCCGCCCACAGAACGACCTCCGGGCGCTGGTGCGGGACCGGGTGGTCGCGCAGGGCCCGGGTGTGGTGGGCGGCCAGCTGGGTCTTGCCGACGCCGCTCGCGCCGCACAGCACCTGGTGCGGGGACGGTGTTCCGAAGCCGCCCAGGACCGCGTCGAGCGGGTCGGAGAGGGCACGGCGGCGGAGGTGTTCGGCGGGCTCGGGTACCAGCCCTACGCTGATCGGCCAGTTCACCGGGTTTCGGCTGGTGTGGAAGTCGGTTCCGGTGGTGGGAACTCCTGGGGGGACGGGGTGGTCGGGGCGTCGACCTCGCGGGTCG
Source organism: Nocardiopsis sp. NPDC006938 (assembly GCF_042869555.1). Classification (NCBI taxonomy): domain Bacteria; kingdom Bacillati; phylum Actinomycetota; class Actinomycetes; order Streptosporangiales; family Nocardiopsidaceae; genus Nocardiopsis; species Nocardiopsis sp. NPDC006938. Next base: position 140,815 of record NZ_JBIAGA010000010.1, read on the forward strand.
TCCGCCCCGGCCGTGCCGTTGCCGTGTTCGTGGCCAGAGCTCAACAGCCACACCCTTCCCGGGGTCCGAGGGAGTCGCGCGCTCAGCGTGCTTACGTGTCGTATGCCCCGATCGGGATCGGGGAACCCCAGGGGCAAAGGGGTTTCGGTCGATCCAGTTCCCCTCACGCAGGGGAGTCAACCCCATCGTTTGCGCTATACCAGGTCAGTGCTTCGCGGGTGCGGTGCCGTGCCTGCGGGGACGCGGGTGAACCCTTCGTGAACGCGGGCGCGCGCCCGCCTGTCCGGAAGCGGCCACCGCTGTGTGCTCCGCCACGAAAGCCGGTAGATAGGGTGACCGGGACTTTCCGAAGTCGCTCCGTGCTGACTCCCTTGACCCCTCAGGAGAGGTATGAACGCCGACACCCCCGGGCCGCGCCACACACGCTCATCGGTGGGCGGGGACGTCCACGGGGTGACATTCCAGGGGGAGAGGTTCCGGGACGTCAGCGTGAGCCTGGGCCACCGGGAGCCGGAACGGGAGCGTCCGATGCAGGTCAAGTCGCCCCCGCACGACTTCGTCAACCGCGAGTCCCTTCTGGACTGGATCAGCGGTTCGCTGGACTCGGCGTCCGCACCGCGCGTGGTCGTCTGGGAGGGCCCTCGCGGCATCGGCAAGACCACCCTCATCCGCAAGGTCGCCGAGGCGCAGCGGGAGTACTTCACGGGCGGCCAGCTCAGCTTCGAATACCGCCGGGGCCACTATGAGGACCACGACCAGGCCATCACCGGGTTCCTGCGCACCCTGGGCGTGGACACGGCCGCGATCCCCGGTGACCCCGCCCTGCGCGCCAAGGAGTACCTGACCCGGACGCGGGGCCACCGGCTCCTCGTGGTGGTCGAGGGCGCCTGGGAGCCCGCCCAGGTCAGGGCGCTGGTACCGGGAGGCGACGGCAGCCTCGTGCTGGTCTCCGGAGACGGCCCCGACCTGGGTGAGCTCCAGGAGGACTCCACCGGAGCCCAGTCCCGACCCCTGGTGCCCCTCTCCGCCGAGCCCGCGCGCGGCCTCCTGGAGAGCCGTGCCTCGATCGACCTCACCCGGGAGGACCCCGCCGCGGTCGGCCAGCTCCTCGAGGTCTGCGCCGGGCTGCCGCTGGCGATCGTGCTGGTCGGCGGCCGACTCTACCGGTCGGGTCCGGGCACCGCCGCCGACCTCGCGGCCGAGGTCCGACGCACCCGTTCCACCCTGCGTGCCATCGGCGACCCCCGGAGGAACCTCGACGTGATCTTCCAGACCTCCTACCAGGCCCTGTCTCCCGGAGCCGCCTGCCTGTACCGAGCCCTGGGGGAGTGGCCCGGAGCGCTCCTGGACCACGACCTCCTGCCCGTCGTCGGCGACACGGCCGCCCTCGACGAACTCGTCACCGCCAACGTCGTCGAGGAGACCGACGGCTCGGCCCTGCGGTTCCGCCACGACCTCATCCGCACACACGCCCGGGACCGGGCGGAGGCCGAGGACTCACCGGAGGAACGGCATCGCCGCTTGGTGGCACTCCTCGACGGTTACCTGGTCCGGATCGGGTTCGCCGAACGCGCCGCGCGGGGCGAGCGGCTGCGCACCGTCGACCTCGACGCGCTCCTCGACGGGGAGACCGACCCCTTCCGAGGGGACACCGAGCACGCCCGAGCCTGGCTCCTGAGGGAACGCCCCACACTGCTCGCCACGGTCGTCGACAGTGCCGAGCGGGGCCTGCACGGCCACGCCCACCGGCTGGCCGAGCTGGCGACCGCCCTGTACCTGGACCACCGTTTCGTGCACGACTGGGCCGTCACCGCCACCCTGGGCGCGGACTCCGCCCGTCTGGCCGGGGACGCGGCGGCCGAGGCCCGGCTCAGCTCCCTGGCGTCACGCCCCCTCACCGACCTCGGCCGCCTGGCGGAGGCGGGGGAACGGCTCGACCGAGCGGTCGAGTTGGCCGCCGGGTTGGAGCACCCGCTGCTGCGCGCCTCGGTGTGGGAGTTCCGGGGACGCCACCTCACGGCGGCGGACCCGGACGCGGCGGTGGCCGCCTTCGACCGCTGCGTCGAGGCCAACCGCGCCAGTGACGACCCCAACTCGGTGCGGGGGGAGGCACTGGGCGTGCTCTACCGGGGCAACGCCCACCTGGCGGCGGGGCGGGCGGAGGCGGCTGCGGCCGACATCGGGGACGCCATCGAACGGCTGACGGCGTTGGACGAGCCGGACCACCGGATGGTGGCCCGGGGGCTCGTCTGGCTGGGCAGCGCCCACGCGGCGGCGGGCCGCCCCCAGGAGGCGACCGACACGTTGTTGGCGGCGGTGCGGCGACTGCGCTCCGGTGGCTGGCACTACTACGAGGCCGAGGCGCGCGAGCTTCTGGCCGACCACTACGAACGGCTTGGGGCGGCCGGGGAGGCCCGTACCCACCTGGAGGAGGCCGAACGGCACTTCCGCGCCCTTGGCAGCCCGCGTGCACGGGAGCTGGCCGACCGCCTCGGGGAGTGACCCGAGAACCGGGGCCGGCCACGGGACGGCCGTGGAGCCGGTTCCGCGACCGCTCGCCGCCCCGCGCCCGGAGCCGGTTCAGGGACGCGCGCCCCGGTCCGGCGGCACACCTTCGACGGGGGTGAGCACGCAGGCCCAGCGGCGCGCTCCGCTGCGTACCTTGAGTCCGGTGTCGGGACCGTCGATCCGCACCCGGGCACGCAACGCCGTGTACAGCACGGCGGCCGCCAGTACCGGCTCCGTCTCGGGGTCGGTGCGTACCAGGAAGCGGCGTCCGTCCCGCAGCAGTACCAGGGTTCCCCCCGACACGGGCGCGGCGCTGGCGAAGGCGCCCGCGTGTCGCTCCAGGGCCCGTTCCAGCCATCCCTCGTCCCGCCCGCCGTCCGAGGCGCGGCAGATCACGGAGGCCGCGCTGACCAGGCCGTGGCGCCGCTCCGTCTCGTAGACGGCCAGGTGGCGGATGCCACCCCTCGGCGGGCTCGGGACCGCCCGCGTCGCGGCGGGAAAGCGCTCGATCACGACCTCGTCGGAGACCTCCACGGTCCCGTGCACCTCGAAGGCGCGGGGCGGGTGGCTCGACGGGTCCGGTTCGGGGACCGGTAGCGCCCGCCCGGTCCCGTCGACGTCCGCGCCCTCGGGCGGGTCCAGTTCCAACAACCGGTACAGCAGTGACGTGAGCCGGTGCCCGCCCTGGCCCTTGTGGGCGAAGGCGAGGTCGAGGGCCCTGCGGTGCCGCCCCGGCACGTGCGTGTCGATGGCCCGTTCGACCTGGGCGCGCAGCCCCTCACCGCCCAGCCAGGGGGCGGTTCTGGCCAGTTCGGCCACGGCCGTTCCGGGCACCGACTCCTCGCCCAGGGCGCCCAGGAGCACCGGGTGGTCGAGGGCCGCCCCGTAGAGGGTGACGCTGCCGTGGTCGCCGATCACGCAGTCGGCCGCGACCAGGGCGGCGCCCCAGCCGGCCTCTGGGGGCATGAGCAGCAGTCCGGCGTCCAAGGCGTCGGCGAGCATGTGCCGCACCTGCCACGGGCTGTGCGCGAACCACACGTTGGGGTGCACCACGGCCGCGACACGGTAGTCGTCGTGGGGGAGCGCGCCGAGCAGGGCCCCGGGTAGGCGGGGGCGGCTGCCGAGCAGCCCGCCCGGCCCCCACGTGGAGGTCGCGACCACCAGACGCTGGTCGGGCCCCACCCCCAGGTGTGAGCGGTAGTGGTCGCGCAGCCGCGCGCCCGACACGAGCCGGTCGTGGGCCGGGTCGCCCACCACCTGGGCGTGCTCGGCCAGGGGGACGCGGGCCGCGCGCAGCTGTTCCCGCTGGGCCGGGTGGGACAGGACCAGGTGGATGTTGTCGGCGTGGTGGAACTCGGGCCGGGGCACGCCCGACAGCCGCACCTCGTGCGTGCGGTGGTCCGGCACGTACTTCTGGAATCCGATGCCGTGCGGCAGCACCACGACGGGGCAGGCGAAGGAGTCGAGGTCGGCGTTCTCGGTCGCGGTCACCACCAGACCCGGCTCCACCGACAGCCGCTCGCTCCAGGGGATGAGCCCGGCCTCGACCCCTTCCAGCAGTGCCTCGGTCCCGGCGTTGAACGCGGACGTGCCGTCGAAGGCGAACAGCACGCGTACCCGGGTGTCGCCCCGGAAGACCGCGAGGGCCTCCAGGACCCGGACCGCGGAGGTGAAGGTACGGGCCAGGGCCAGGACCACGGTGGCGTCGGGGAAGGTCTGCCAGCGGTGCGCCTCGGGACCGCAGTTGGCCCGCGCGTAGCGGGCCGCGGCTCCGGCGGGCGCGGACGGCGCGGTCCCGCGGCTCTGGTCGGGTCCTGCCGGGGTTGCGGGGGGTGTCATCGGGTCCTGTCAGCGTTCGGGAACCGTGTCGGACCAGGGTAGTGGCCGGTGCGCGGCGGCCTCCGCCCGCCCCGGGCCCCTCCGCCCGCCCCGGGCCCCTCCGCCCGGCCGGTCCGGAAGTGGCCACCGCCGTGAGCGCCGCCGGAGCTGTCCGCCGTCGGGCCCGGCGGACGTCGCCTCCCCCGGGCTCCACGGACGTCGCCTCCCCCGGGCTCCGAGCTAGCCCCGGAGGACCTCCTCGACGAGGGCGGAGCGCTCGCCGTCGTTCTCGGCGCGCAGCGTGCGGGCCACGGCGAACAGCACCTCCGGTGCGACCGCGCTGCTGGGGTGCACACTCGCCACCGACCCGTCGTCGAGGCGGACGCGCACCTCGCTCAGGCGCGGTCCGCACCGACTGTCGATGCCCCGGTGCACCACCACCATCTCGTCCCGTTCGGTGCACTCCACCCCGGGGTATCCGCATCCGCTGCGCGGTCCCTCCGCGCTCTGTTCCGAGGTCCAGCTCAGCACGTGCAGCGCGCGGGGCCAGCTCTCCCCGCTCCGGTCCGCCCCCACCCCCGGGCCCGCCGAGACCGCCCCGACCGTCGGCGAGTCCTCGGCGGTCGGCGCCTCGCGGGGCGGCTCCGCGTCGGCGTCGTGGGGCGGCACCCCCCGCTCGGGCACCGCCGAGGGGGAGCCGTCCGCGTCCTCGGCCACGTAGGTCATGCGCAGACCGCCGTGCACCTCGTGGACCCGGACCGGGTCCCACCGGGGGTGGTCCAGGACCGCGATCGTGTGCCCGAACCCGTGGATCTGACTGATCGAGCGCTGTTCGGTGGACCGGTCGCGGGTGTGTTCGGCGGCCAGCGGCAGCATCATCAGTCCTGCGGCGGCCACGGCCACACCGGAGAGGACGCCGCCGTGGTCCCGCCCCCGGCCGAACACCGCGCACGCGACCAGCGCGGAGGTGGCCACGACGGCACTCACCGCCATGGCGTTCGCTGGGGCGTCGCCGGGCACGGGTCGGAACACGGGAGACTGCAGTGCCATCACCAGCGGCGTGGCCAGCGAGGTCCCGGCCACCAGGCAGGCGCACGGGGTGGGTTGGGGCATCCCGGCGAGCCCGAGCACGGCCGCGACGAACAGGACCATCAGCACCGTGCCGCCGACCGCCACCGGGGTGACCAGCAGGGTGGCCAGTTCCGGTCGGCCGGTGTCCAGGCTCAGCGCCAGGTTCCACACGGCGCCGGGGAACAACGACATCAGAGGTGCGCCCACCAGGCACACGGCGAGGAGCGCGCCGACCGCGGCGACCCGGGGCCGGCCCGTGGCCGTTCGCGTGAGCACGCCGTCCATCAGACCCGAACCATCCTCCTGCGCGGGGACGCCACGTTACGCCTGTCTTCGCTCGGGCGCCAGACGTCGGGGCCGAGACCGGTACCCGGCCCGGCCCCGATTGCCGTCAGTGTCCCAGTTTGCGTACGTACGGACGCCTGGCCTGGTGGAACTGCTGCCACCGGGGGTCCAGCTGGGTACGCAGCTGCACCTTGCCCTCGGGCCAGTCCATGAGGAGGTTCTCGAACTCGGGCAGCACGCCGGAGTCCGGGTCCAGGTAGTAGATGTACATCCGCTGCCCGGCCACGGTCTGCTGCATGAACAGGGCGCCGTTCTCACCGAGCAGGCCGGACAACCGGGCCTCCAGGTCGGCCAGCGACACCACGGAGGTCTCCTGCGGCAGCCGGTCGGCGTCGGCGTCCGCGTACGGCACCAGGACCTGGACGAAGAGGGACAGCGCGGGGAAGTCCCGGCGGGTGACGGGGTGGCGGAGCTGGACCTCGATCGGCCCCTGGAGGGGGAGCCTGCCGTGGAGGGTCAGCCAGCCGTCGGTCCCACCGAGGAGGTCGCCCATCTGCTTGGCGACGGAGGGCATGGAGGTCGGTGGCAGCGGGTCCATCGGCCGCTCGTCCAGCGACGTCACCGCGCCGACCCAGCGCACGTACTGGTCCTCGCCCAGGGCCAGCAGCGCGACGTGTTCGGCGACGGCCTGGCGGGTCTCGCCCGACAGGAACATGTTGTCGGGGTGGTAGACGCCCACCTCGATCCGGCCGGTGCCCTGGTTGACCCGCATGGACACGGACACGTGGGACAGGTCCAGCTCGTGGTCGTCCCAGCGCACCGTGGTGCCGAGCCGGTCGTGGTCGGCGGGGCGGACCGGCTGGAACCGCCACTCGGAGTCCCCGGGGGCCGATCGGGACCAGCGCTCGGACTGGATGCGCGCCTCCTCGGAGGCGCCCGGGCGCAGGGTCAGCGCGTAGGAGGGGGCGTCGGTGAGCTTGGAGGGGTCGTCCAGCGCGGCGAGTTGTTCCAGGAGCTTGGCGGGGTCGACGTCGGCGGACAGGTCGAGGTCCTCCAGCCCTCCCTGGGGCTGGGGCGCGCGGCCCACCTCCCAGTCCAGGTCCGGGTGGACCGCCTTGACCAGTGCGGAGACCCGCTCGGACACCTCGGCGGAGACCGGGGTGTCGGACTCGACGGACTCGGCCAGGGGCGAGCGCACGGTGGGCCAGGCGTCCCAGAAGGCCGTGACGGCGGCCGTGGAGGCGGTGGAGTCGGTGGAGTCGGCGGAGCGGCGACGACGGAACAGAGCCATGCCCATGATTTTCGCAGAACCGGACCACCACCCTCGCCCCGCCCCGGGCCGGGGCGAGTCCCGGAGCGCGCCGCCCCGACGCCTCGTGCGTGGCGCCCTCCTCCGAGGGGCGCATAGGCTGGAGGGCGTTATGACTTTGCGTGTACTGGCCGCCATGTCCGGCGGGGTCGATTCCGCGGTAGCCGCGGCCCGCGTGGCCGAGGCGGGATACGACGTCACCGGCGTCCACCTGGCCCTCTCCAAGAACCCACAGTCCTACCGCACCGGCGCCCGGGGCTGCTGCACCGTGGAGGACTCCCACGACGCCCGCCGCGCGGCGGACGTCATCGGCATCCCCTTCTACGTGTGGGACATGTCGGAGGAGTTCGACCGCGAGGTGGTCCAGGACTTCGTCGCCGAGTACGAGGCGGGCAACACCCCGAACCCGTGCCTGCGGTGCAACGAGAAGATCAAGTTCGAGGCGGTGCTGGACCGCGCCGTGGCGCTGGGCTTCGACGCCGTCGCGACCGGGCACCACGTCCGCAAGGTCGACGGTCGCCTGGTGCGCAGCGTCGACGAGGGCAAGGACCAGTCGTACGTGCTGGGCGTGCTCGACGCCGAGCAGCTCGGCCACGCGATGTTCCCGCTGGGGGACTGCACCAAGGAGGAGGTGCGGGCCGAGGCCGAGCGCCGCGGCCTGTCGGTGGCGGACAAGCCCGACAGCCACGACATCTGCTTCATCGCCGACGGTGACACCGCGGGGTTCCTCAACCGTCGGTTGGGGGAGAGACCGGGGCCGATCCAGGACGAGGACGGCAACGTGGTGGGCACCCACAAGGGGTCGCACGCGTTCACGATCGGCCAGCGCAAGGGCCTGGGGCTGGGCGGCGCGCCGAACCCGCGCTACGTGCTCTCCATCGAACCGGTGAACAACACGGTGACCGTGGGCCCGCGCGAGGCGCTGCGGGTGGACGAGATCGTCGGGACGCGGCCGGTCTGGAGCGGTGGCGGCCCGCTGACCGATCCCACCGAGTGCCACGTCCAGCTGCGGGCGCACGGCGAGGTGTACCCGGCCACGGTCGTGCAGCGCGAGACCGGTGACGGTCCGGAGCTGGTGGTCCGGTTGGCCGAGCCGGCCCGGGGCGTGGCGGCGGGGCAGGCCGTGGTGGTCTACGACGGCGACACGGTGCTGGGCTCGGCGACGATCCGGTCGACCGCGCGCTCGACGGACTCCGAGGAGGCGGGGGCCGCGTCGGCGTGACGGAGGGGCGCCGACAGCGTGCGCAAACGTCACACAAGGACATAGAACACTCGTTTTCTCGCCGGTGACCCTTGCTGAAGTTAGGTAAGGCAATGCAAAGTTGTGGGGTCACGGTGTTGAAGGGGTCCGGTCCATGCCGCAGTTCGCGTTTCTCGAGGGTCAGCCCTTCTGGGTCATCTACTGCACCCTGCTCGTGGTGATCCTCCTGCGCGCTCCCGCGACCTACTGGATCGGCCGCGGGCTGGGCGCCGGGGTCGCCCGCAGCCGCCTGGGACGGCGGCTCGGCCCCAAGCTGGACGCCGCCAAACGGCGCATCGACCGCTACGGCGCGCCCGTGGTGACCCTCAGTTTCTTCACCGTGGGCATGCAGACGGCGATCAACCTCTCCGCCGGTGCCGTGCGCATGCGCTTCCCCCGCTACTTCGCGGCCGTGTTTGTGGGCGGGCTCGCCTGGGCGGGCCTGTGGGGCGTGGTGATCGCCGGACTGGTCGGCACCTGGATGGAGCTGTTCCTCAAGTCGCCGTGGACGGCGGTGGGCGTCGTCCTGGCCGCCGCCGTCGCGGTGGCCGCGCTGGTGGCGCGGGCGCGCCTGGTACGCCGCGGCCGCCCCGAGCCCGGAGCGGGGGAGGCCGGGCCGGGCCCCGTCGGCGAGGGCGCCGACCCAGGAGCGGCGGACGCCCGCCGCGTCTGAACCGACCCCGTCCCCGCGCCCTCTAGCGTGGGGGCATGCGTATCTCCGTAGACGCCGTCCTCTTCGACATCGACGGCACACTTGTGGACTCCACCGGAGCGGTCGAACGGACCTGGCGCCTGTGGGGCGAGGCCCACGGCATCGACCCGGACGAGATCCTCGCGGTCTCCCACGGCAGACGCTCGGAGGACACCATCGCCCTGTTCCTCCCCGAAGAGCAGGTGGCCGAGGCCGCCGCCGAACTCGAGGAACTGGAACTGGCGGACCTCGACGGCGTGACCGCCCTGCCCGCCACCCGTGAGCTGTTGACCGCTCTTCCCTCCCGCCGCTGGGGCGCCGTCACCTCCGGCTCCCGCCGACTCATGCGCACCCGTCTGGAGGCCGCCGGGCTGCCCGTCCCCGAAGTACTCGTCACCGCCGACGACGTCACCAAGGGCAAACCCCACCCCCAGGGCTACCTGAGGGCCGCGGCCGCGCTCGGTTTCGACCCCGCGCGGTGCCTGGTCGTCGAGGACGCCCCCGCCGGAATCCGCGCGGGTCTGGCCAGCGGCGCCGCGGTGCTGGCCGTGGCCACCTCGCACGGCCGCACCGAACTGGAGGGCCTGGGCGCCACGGAACTCATCGACAACCTCACCTTCTGCGCGCTGGAGACCACCCGGGGGGAACTCGTCCTGAGCACCCCCTGACCCCACGACCCGGCCGCGCGGTCCCGGTTGCCCTAACCTTGGGCAACGTGAGTCAACACCAGCCCCAGCCCTGGCCCGCCGCGTCCGCCACCGGAGTGGGTTCCTGGCCGGGAGAGGACCCCGACGAGGCCATGCGGACCCTCGTGGGCGAACTCCCCGACCTCCCGCACCTGCCCGAGCTTCCCGCACGGGGAGCCGGGGCCGACATGATCGGCCGCGCCGCGGGCCTCCTCGTCGACCTCCCCGTCGAGGTCCAGCCCACCGGGTGGCGGGTCGTGGACACCCCCGGACGCGACCTCGCCCGTGCGGGCAGCTTCCTCTCCTACGACCTGGACGCGCTCACCGAGCACCTCCACACCTACGAGGGCCCGCTCAAGATCCAGGTCGCCGGGCCCTGGACCCTGGCCGCCGCGATCGAGCTCCGCAACGGCCAACGCGTGGTCTCCGACCCCGGCGCCCGGCGCGACCTCGCCGAGTCCCACCTGGAGGGCGTCCTCGCCCACATAGCCGACGTGCGCCGACGCGTGCCCGGGGCCCGGGTTCTCGTCCAGGTCGATGAGCCCTCCCTGCCCTCGGTGCTCCTCGGCGTCCTTCCCACCGCCAGCGGCCTCGGTGTCCTGCCCGCCGTGGACCGGGTCCGCGTCGAAGGGGTCCTGCGCACCCTTTTCGCCGCGATCGCCGACGCGGGCGCCGTTCCGGCGGCGCACTGCTGCGCGGCCGGGGTGCCGGTCGACCTCCTGCGCCGCAGCGGGGCCCGTGCCCTGAGCCTGAACGCGCGCCTGCTCGGACGGGCGCACGACGAGATGATCGGTGACGCGGTGGAGGCGGAGGTCGGGCTCCTGCTCGGCGTCGTCCCCTCGACGGACCCGCCCGCGACCGTGGCCTCCCGGACCTTCGAAGCCGCTCCCGGCGTCGCCACGACCGCTCTTGGCGGGTCCACCGCAATGTCGGACCCGGCGGCTATCGTCGACCCCGTAAGAGAGCTGTGGAACCGGTTGGGATTCAGCCCTGACCTGCTGTCCCGGGTGGTCGTCACCACGCCCACCTGTGGTCTGGCGGGGGCCTCCCCCCGGCACGCCAGGGCCGCCCTGGAAGCGGCCCGGAGCGGCGCCCGGGTCCTGCGGGACGAACCCCGTAGGTAGCGTCCGCGGGGTCGCCGGCCCCGCGCCGGGTCCGGCCGACCACGCGCCCGCACCACCCCCGAGAAGGCCGCCGTCCCGTCCCCCCGATCCGGCCCCGTGAGAGCGACAAGAAAGGCAGCAGTGAGCGCGCCCGACAACACCACCGTCCCCGACGAGGTACGCGCCCGCCACGCCGAGCTGTGCCGTGAGCTGGACGACCACAGCTACCGGTACTACCTGGGCTCCCCGATCGTCTCCGACGCCGAGTACGACCGGCTCATGCTCGAACTGCGCGGTATCGAGGACCGCTTCCCGATCCTGGTCAGCCAGGACTCGCCGACCCAGAAGGTCGGCGCGCCCATCAGCGTCGACTTCGCGGAGGTGGAACACCTCGTCCGCATGGAGAGCCTCGGCAACGCCTTCGACGCGGAGGAGCTCACCGCCTGGGCCGACCGCGCCTCCGCAGAGGTACCGGTCGACGCCTACCTGTGCGAACTCAAGATCGACGGCCTGGCGGTCGACCTCGTCTACGAACGGGGACGCCTGGTCCGGGCCGCCACCCGGGGCGACGGCCGCGTCGGCGAGGACATCACGCTCAACGTCCGCACCATCGGGGTGGTCCCCGAGCAGCTCGACGAGAGTGTCCGCCCCGCCCCCGAACTGCTGGAGGTGCGGGGCGAGGTCTTCCTGCCGGTGGAGGACTTCGAGAGGCTCAACCAGCGCATCGCCGCCGACGGCAGCCACGCTCCCTTCGCCAACCCGCGCAACGCCGCCGCCGGTTCGCTCCGTCAGAAGGACCCCCGGGTGACCGCCACGCGGCCGCTGTCGATGATCGTGCACGGCGTCGGCGCCCACACGCCCGCCGCCGGGTCCGAGGACACCGTCTTCACCAGCCAGTCGCAGGCCTACACCCTGCTCGGCGAGTGGGGGCTGCCGCTCAGCGACCGGTACCGCGTCGTGGCCACCATGGACGAGGTGCGCGAGTACGTCGCGTACTACCAGGAGCACCGGCACGACCCCGCCTACGAGATCGACGGCATCGTGGTCAAGGTGGACGACATCTCCCTCCAGCGGCGGCTGGGCTCCACCAGCCGCGCGCCCCGGTGGGCGATCGCCTACAAGTACCCGCCGGAGGAGGTCACCACCCGGCTGGTGGACATCAAGGTGGGTGTGGGCCGCACCGGGCGCGTCACCCCCTACGGGGTGATGGAGCCGGTCGTGGTGGCCGGTTCCGAGGTCGAGTTCGCCACCCTGCACAATGCCCAGGAGGTCGCCCGCAAGGGCGTGCTCATCGGCGACACCGTCGTGCTGCGCAAGGCGGGCGACGTCATCCCGGAGATCGTCGGCCCGGTGACGGACCGGCGCGACGGTACCGAGCGCGCGTTCGTGATGCCCGAGCGCTGCCCCGAGTGCGGCACCGAACTGGGACAGCAGAAGGAGGGCGACGTCGACCTGCGCTGCCCCAACGCCCGGTCCTGCCCGGGGCAGCTGCGCGAGCGTGTCGCGTTCATCGCCGGGCGCAAGGCGTTGGACATCGAGGCGCTCGGGTACGTCGCCGCCACCGCCCTCACACAGCCGCTGGAGCCCGCCGAGCCCGCCCTCAGGGACGAGGGCGACCTGTTCGACCTCACGGTCGAGCAGTTGCTGCCGATCCGCACGCACGTCCTGGACCCGGACACCACCGAGCCCAAGACCGACCCCAGGACCGGCGAACCCAAGGTGGTCTCGTTCTTCGCCAATATGCGGGGCGAGCCGAAGAAGACCGTCGAGAAGCTGTTCGAGCAGCTGGAGGAGGCCAAGGACAAGCCGCTGTGGCGGGTGCTGGTCTCCCTGTCCATCCGGCACGTCGGTCCGCGCGCCGCCGAGGACCTGGCCCGCCACTTCCGGTCCATGGACGCGATCCGCGCCGCCTCCGAGGAGGAACTGGCGTCGGTGGACGGGGTGGGTCCGACCATCGCCCGCTCCATCCACGAGTGGTTCGCCGTCGACTGGCACGCCGAGATCGTCCGGAAGTGGGCGGCCGCCGGTGTGCGTATGGAGGACGAGGGCCAGGAGCCGGGTTCCCGGGTGCTGGAGGGCGTGACGGTCGTGGTCACCGGCTCCCTGGAGGGGTTCACCAGGGACGGGGCCAAGGAGGCCGTGGCCGAGAACGGTGGCCGCGCGACCTCCTCCGTGTCGAAGAAGACCGGGTTCGTGGTGGTGGGGGACGCCCCCGGTTCCAAGTACGACAAGGCCGTGAAGCTCGGTGTCCCGGTGCTCGACGAGGCCGGGTTCCGGGTGCTGCTGGAGTCCGGTCCCGAAGCCGCGGAGGGGCTGCGCCTGAACCCCGTGGAAGAGGCCCCGGAATCCTAGGGGCGCGACCGGGGCGGGGTGCGGCGCCCGGCCCCGGTCACGGACGGGGGCGCCTCCCGGGGCCCGTACGGGGCGGGCCCCGTACGGGCCCCGACCCCTACTCCCGGACGATTCGTTTCACGGATAGTTCACGTGGTGCGACAGTTGGTGACGAAACCCCGTAAGCTGTGCGACAACACCACCGGATACGGACAGAGCCCTATTCGGGATGACGGTCTTGAGTCACGAGGACGCCGATGAAGGACCCCATCAGCACCCGGGACATCGGTCCGCGGGTCGGGACGCCGCTCTGGCTCTACATGGCGGCGGCCACCGTCGCGGGCGCGGCGCTGCTCGGCGTGTCCAGCGTCGAACTGGGCCTGGAGCAGCTCGTCAACCTGGCCAGGGAACCGCTGGTCTGGGTGATGCTGTGCATGGTGATCCTCGGTGAGCTCCGGCCCATCGCCATGCCGGGGCAGGCCCCCGGCAGCGGGGCGCCCACCTCGCTGCCCTTCACGTTCGCGCTGGTCATCTTCTACGGTCTGCCCGTGGCCGCCCTCCTCCAGTGCGTCGCCACCGTCGTCGCCGGGGTGGCGCGCCGCCACGCTCCCCACCGCACCGCCTTCAACGCCGCCCAGTACGTCCTCTCGCTGGGGGTGGCCGACGCCGTCCTGCGTCTCACGCTGCCCGAGATCGTCACGACCCCGTGGGTACCCGCCGGAGGAGAGCTGGTGGGGGTGGCCCTGGCCGGAACCGCGTCGTTCGTCGTCAACCGGGTCCTCGTGCTGTGCGCCGTGGCCATGCACGAGCGCGTCCCCATGCGCCAGGTGATGTTCAAGGGCCTGGGACAGCAGGTGTACGTCAACGCGGTCCTGCTCAGCCTCTCGCCGCTCATCGTCATCGCGATGACCCACTCGGTGCTCTACGTGCCGTTGTTCGCCTTCCCCCTCGGGGCCCTCTACACGAGCGCGTTGCTGCTGGTGAAACGTGACCACCAGGCCAACCACGACGAACTCACCGGCCTGGCCAACCGCAAGCTCCTCACCGTGCGCGCCCGGCGGGAGATCGACCAGGCCCACCAGCGCGGCCGCAGGGTCGGCCTGCTGCTGCTCGACCTGGACCGGTTCAAGGAGGTCAACGACACCCTCGGCCATCCGACCGGCGACCGCCTCCTCCAGACCCTGTCCCGGCGGCTCATCCACAGCGTCCGACCGAGCGACCTGGTGGCCCGCCTGGGAGGCGACGAGTTCGCCATCCTGCTCCCGCAGGTGCGCGACGCCGACACCGCGCGCGAGGTGGCGCTGCGTCTCAAGGGGGCGCTGGCCGAACCGGTGCGCCTCGAGGGCATGGACTTCGACCTCCAGGTGAGCACCGGCATCGCCCTGTACCCGGACGACGCCCCCGACTTCGAGCTCCTCATGCAACGCGCCGACGTCGCGATGTACGTCGCCAAGGCCGACCGTACGGGGGTGGAGTGCTACGACCCGGGCAAGGACCGCAACTCCACCGCCCGGCTGAGCATGTACAGCGAACTGCGCCGCGGTCTCGCCGAGGGCGCCCTGGAGATGCACTACCAGCCCAAGGTGAGCCTGGCCGACGACCGGCCCGTGGGCCTGGAGGCACTGGCCCGCTGGCGGCATCCGGTACGCGGACTGCTCACCCCGGACGAGTTCATGCCGGTGGTCGAGCACTCCAACCTGTTCCGGGCCTTCACCGGACAGGTCCTCGACATCACCCTGGCCCGGGCGGCCGTGTGGCGCGCCCAGGGGCTGTACCTGCCCGTGGCGGTCAACCTGGGTGTGCGCGAGCTGCTGGACCCCGACCTGCCCGAGGCGGTCGCGGCCGCCCTGCGCGAACACGGGGTCCCGCCGGACCAGCTGGTCCTGGAGATCAGCGAGCGCACCCTCATCGAGGACCCCGAGGCGGCCACCGCGGCGGTCGGACGGCTGCGCGCGCTGGGGGTGGGTCTGGTCCTCGACGACTTCGGTACCGGACACTTCACCCTCGCCCAGCTGGCGGGTCTGCCGCTGGACGAGGTGAAGATCCACGAGTCGTTCACCGCCCGCCTGGTCGACGGCACCGCCAGCGGCCACACGGTGGTGCGCGGGGCGATCGCCCTGGTGCGGGCGCTGGGGATGCGCGCGGTCGCCGAGGGGGTCCAGTCCGGTGAGCTGGCCGAGGCCGCCCGCGAGACCGGCTGCCACTCCGCGCAGGGGCACTACTTCGCCAGCCCGATGGCCGCCCGCGACGTTCTCACCTGGGTGGCCGCCCACGACACCGGAACGCCCGTCCAGTAGGCCGGGGGGGGGCACTGGCCCGATCCCGCCCGACCGGTGGTCGCGCCGGTGCGGGGGTCCCGGTCGAGGGAGCGGCACCGGGACCGGTGGCGGGACCATAGGATTGTCCTGATCACCCGTCCGCCGAAGAAACGGTTCTCACCTGATGACCGCCATCACCCGTGATGAGGTCGCGCACCTCGCCCGGTTGTCGCGGCTGGCGCTCGACGAGAGCGAGCTCGACACGCTCGCCGCCCAGCTCGGTGACATCCTCACCGCCGTGGCCAAGGTGCAGGAGGTCGCCCAGGGCGACATCCCGCCGAGCTCGCACGCCCTGCCGCTGACCAACGTCTACCGCCCCGACGAGGCCCGGACCGGCCTCACCCCCGAGCAGGCCCTGGCCGGTGCCCCCGCGGTGGAGGACCAGCGCTTCCGGGTGCCGCGCATCCTTGGGGAGGAAGAGTAGATGAGCGACGTCATCGGGCTCACCGCCGCCGAACTCGGCGCCGCCGTCAAGGCCGGTGAGGTCTCCGCCGTGGAGGCCGCCACCGCCTACCTCGACCGCATCGAGGCTGTCGACGGCGACATCAACGCCTTCCTGCACGTGCGCCGCGAGACCGCCCTCTCCCAGGCGCGCGACGTGGACGCCCGGCGCGCCGCCGGGGCCGACCTCGGCCCCCTCGCGGGCGTGCCGGTCGCGCACAAGGACGTGTTCACCACCAAGGACATGCCGACCACGGCCGCGTCGAAGATCCTGGAGGGCTGGCAGCCCCCCTACGACGCCACCGTCACCGAGCGCCTGCGCGGGGCCGGTCTGGTCATCCTCGGCAAGACCAACATGGACGAGTTCGCCATGGGCTCCTCCACGGAGAACTCGGCCTACCAGATCACCCGCAACCCGTGGGACACCGCCCGCGTCCCCGGTGGTTCCTCCGGTGGCTCCTCGGCGGCCGTCGCGGCCTTCGAGGCTCCGCTGGCCACCGGCACCGACACCGGCGGCTCCATCCGCCAGCCCGCCGCCGTGTGCGGTCTGGTCGGCGGCAAGCCCACCTACGGCGGCTCCTCCCGGTACGGGATGATCGCCTTCGCCTCGTCCCTGGACACCCCGGGCCCGTTCGCGCGCAACGTGCTGGACGCCGCCCTGCTCCAGGAGGCCTTCTCCGGCCACGACCCGCGCGACTCCACCTCGATCGAGGCCCCCGTGCCGCCGGTGGTCGACGCCGCCCGCCTCGGTGACGTCGAGGGCCTGCGCGTCGGCGTCGTCAAGGAGCTGGACAACGACGGCTTCCAGCCCGGTGTGCGCCAGCGCTTCCGCGAGACCGTGGAGCTGCTGGAGTCCCTGGGCGCCAAGGTCGTCGAGGTCTCCTGCCCGAGCTTCGACGCCGCCCTGTCCGCCTACTACCTCATCGCGCCCAGCGAGGCCTCCTCGAACCTGGCCCGCTTCGACGCCATGCGGTACGGCCTGCGGGTGGGCGACGACGGTACGCGCAGCGCCGAGGAGGTCATGTCGCTGACCCGCGCGCAGGGCTTCGGCCCCGAGGTCAAGCGCCGGATCATGCTCGGCACCTACGCCCTGTCCAGCGGCTACTACGACGCCTACTACGGCAGCGCCCAGCAGGTGCGCACGCTGATCAAGCGCGACTTCGACGCCGCCTTCGAGAACGTGGACGTGCTGGTCTCGCCGACCACACCGACCACCGCGTTCCCGATCGGCGAGCGGGCCGAGGACCCCATGGCCATGTACCTGGCCGACCTGTGCACGATCCCGTCCAACCTGGCCGGGAACGCGTCGCTGTCGGTGCCGTGCGGCCTGGCCCCGGAGGACGGCCTGCCGGTCGGCTTCCAGGTCATGGCCCCGCCGCTCGCCGACGACCGTACCTACCGGGTCGCGGCCGCCGTCGAGCGCGCCCTGACCGAACGGGACGGCGCCCTGATCGCGCGCAGCCCCTACGCGGTCTCCTAGACGCGGCCCCGGGCAGCGCCCGCCACACCCGACCACGAACGCCCTCCGGCCCAGCCGGAGGGCGTTCGTGCGCGTCGGGCTATCCGATCAGTTGCGCGACGTCGTCGTGGAGGTCCTCGGGAACGCCGACCCCCCAGCGCGCGGCCGCCTCCCCGCACAGTTCGCGGCTCCACGCCCAGCTGTTCCTCAGCGCGGCACGGACCTCCTCCGGTTCGGCGCGACCGGTGGTCCCGTTGTGCCGGGCCACGTCGTCGGCGGTCAGGTCGGCCTCCAGCGCCCGGCTGGGGGTGAGCCAGTGCGCGGTGGAGCCGCGCAACAGCCGCACCAGCTGGAGTTGGGGAGGGGAGACCATCGTGGCCAGGGCCGCGTGCGCCCGGGCGGTCTCGCCGCGGGCCAGCACGTGCGCGGCCATGAGCGTCCAGTTGGCGAGTTCGCCGACGAGCCGCTCGGCGGTGGGAACCGGGTCGGGCGCGACGAACTCCCGGAGCGGACGCACGGCCTCGGTGAGCCGTCCGGTGCGGTCCACCAGTACCGCGGCCTCCGGGTCCGGAAAGTGGATCATGCCCTTCCAGGAGGCGATCTCCGCGATGGCGGTCCCGGCGGGCTCGAAGTGGAACTCGCCGCGCATGAGGTCGTCGAAGACCACGGCCAGGATGCCGAAGAGGTTGGTGTGGGCGATCCGCACCGGCGCGACGCGGGAGACGAACTCCCGGCCGTCGAGGATGCCGAGGAGGTCGGGGCCGTCCCGGTCGTCAGTGACGTACACGTAGGCGTCGAGGTCGGAGAGGGCGTCGGCCTCCCCCGTGGACCAGGACCCGTAGAGCAGGACCGCCTCCACGCGGGGGTCGGCCTCGGCGACCTCCCGTAGGCGCGCGACACGTCGTGCCAGGACGGTGGGAGGGGCGGCGACGGGCGTGGGCGGAGCGGCGGACAGGGTGCGGTGCGTGTTCACGGAAACTCCGTCGTCTCGGGGTGTTCCGGGCAGCACTGAGGAGCCGCCCGGGTGAGGTGTTCGGGCGACGGGCACGATCATGAGGTGCCGCCGCCTCTAGGAGAGACGGAACCTGGTCACGGAGATGCCACACATGGTGACCAGTCTAGGCGTGGGGTAAGACGCGGCGGGCGGGGACCGCGAACGAACGCGGTGCGCCCCCGCATCCGGGTGTTCGCGGCTTCGCGCGGTCCCGAGTACCGGTCACCGGCCGCTGGCTCAACGGCACCACGCGCCTACTCCGTGCCGGTGGTGTGCGTGTGCGCCCGGCGCCTGCGGGCCAGGTACAGGGCCGCGCCCCCTCCGGCGAGGGCCACGAGTGCGGCGGTGACGAGCGCGGCCACCGCTCCGCCGGTGAGCGCCAGCCCCTCCCGGGCGGGTGCGGCTGCGGCCCGGTCCGCCGTGGGTCTGGGCTCCGGGTCCAGCGGCGGCGGTGTGCCGCCCGCCGCGTCCCAGGCCACTGCGGCCGTCTCCGAGACGACGATGTCGCTGTCCTGTGCGGTGATGAGGGTCTGGGTGGGCTCGTCGGGGTCCTCGCCCTTGAAGAGGCGGCCGATCTCCACGGACGCCGTCGTCTCCAGGACCAGGACGGCCTCGCCGGCCGGTGCGTCGGACGGGACGGAGACGGCCACGGTGTCGCCGCTGGCGACCTCGTCGAGGACCTCCCCGCTCTCGGCGTCGACCAGTTCCACGCCGTCGGGGGCCTCCAGGCGGACGGGGATGGCGGCGGCGCTGGTCTCCACGGTGAACGCGCCGATCTCCTCACCGGCGAGCCCGGAGTCGCGTCCGGGGGTGAGGGTGAGCGCGGACGTCGGTTCGTTGGCCAGGACGTCGGCGTTGTCGACCAGGTGGTCGTACAGGTGGGTCACGTTGCCCGCGTTGACGTTGACGTCGAGCTCGGGGTTCGGCTCCACGCGCTCCAGGTCGAGGGCGTTGCTGAAGTGCCAGATGGCCGCCTGGGTGGCGGTGAGGGCCTCGGACTCGGTGAGGCGGGCCATCCCGGCCCGTTCCTCCAACTCGGTGACGTCGACCACCGGGTAGGAGTTGCGCAAGATCCAGTTCACCCGGCCGGGTTCGGCGAAGTCGCCCTGGCCCGGGTAGTTCTCCCACTGGTCCTCGCGGTAGGGGGCGTCCTCGACGAGCCCGGTGCGGAAGTCGATGCAGTACGCGGTGAGGGTCTGGTCGCCGCCGGTGTCGCCCTCGCCCAGACGCACGTTGAAGGTGGCGGTGGTGGTGAACGGTTCCCCCCGCATGGTGACCGCGTGGCCGTGCTCGGCGACGCCCGTGTACTGGCCGCGCACCGACCCCTGGTAGGGGGCGGGGTCGGCCGCCGCCGGGGCCGCGAGTCCGGACACCAGGAGTACCGAGGTCGCGGCGGCGAGGAGCGGGGGGAGGCGCAGGGACACGTGCGTCACTTCTCTTCCTGAGGGGGTCCCCCGGTGGCGTGGGGAACGGTGCGGTTCAGGTGGTGAAGGAGGGCGGGGGCGGTGCGTCCGTCGTCCGAGGCTTTCACGGAGCGTGCGCGCCGCACAACGGAACCGTCGGGCCATGGCCGGTATCAGCCATGTGGGAGCGCGTGTGAACCTTCGGGCCCGACGCGCGTGTCAGGTGGAACACGACGAGGGGCCCGCCCCGCGCGTGGTGCGCGGAGCGGGCCCCGGGAAGCGGGACACCCTGAGGGGTTAGGCCTCCACGTCGGCACCGTTGCCGCTGCGACGCTTACGGCTCAGGTACAGGGCGCCACCACCGGCGCCCAGGGCGGCCACACCGGCGGCCACGAGGCCGAGCAGCGCGCCACCGGTGACGGGCAGCTTGGGCTCGTCGTCCTTGCCGGGGGCGGGCTTGTCGTCCTCGCTGGGCTTCTCGGACGGGCTCGGCTTCGGCGACGGCTCGTCGGTCGGCTCCGGGGTCGGGCTCGGGCTCGGCGAGGGGGTCTCGGACGGCTCGGGCGTCGGAGCGGGCGTGTCGGCCTCGCTCCACTCGACGGAGGCCTCGGCGTTGACGGTGACGTCGCTGTCCTCGGCGGTGATCAGGGTCTGGGTCGCCTTCTCGGGGTCCTCGCCCTTGAACAGACGGCCCTGCTTGATGGTGGCGTTGGCCTCCAGGCTGAAGGACGCCTCGCCGGCGTCGGCGTCGGCGGGCACCGAGAAGCCCACCTTGTCGCCGTCGCTGAGGGTGTCGCCGACCGGCTGGCCGGTGGCGATGTCGACCAGCTCGACGCCGTCGGGGACGGTCAGGTCGACCGGGACGCTCTGGGCGTTGGTCGAGATCTCGAACTCGCCGACGGTCTCACCGGCCTGGCCGGTGGCGCTGTTCGGGGTGACGCTCAGGGTCGGGGCGGGCTCCTGGGGGAGCTCCTCGGCGTTGTCGACCAGGTAGTCGTAGATCGCCTTGACGTTGCCCTTGCCGCGCGTGAGGGTGGCGCCGTTGCTGAAGTGCCAGATGGCGGCCTGGGTGGCGGCCAGGGCCTCCTTCTCGGTGACGCGGGCGGCGTTGGCGCCGTCGGCGGCCTCGGCCAGCTCCTGGGCGCTCTTCTCCGGGTAACCGTGCTGGAGAATCCAGTGGACCTTGCCGGGCTCGGCGAAGGCGCCCTCGCCCGGGTAGTTGGCCCAGCTGTCCTCCTTGTACCAGGCGCTCGAGCGGATGTTCGTCTCGATGTCGATGCAGTAGGTGATCAGCTCGCTGCCGTCCTCCAGGCGGAGCCTGAAGAGGTTGGTGCCGATCGTGCCGGTACTCATGGTGACGGTCTCGCCGGTCTGGTGGTTGCCCACGTACTGGGCGCGCACGGAGCCCTCGTAGGTCTCCACGGGCTCCGCGGCGGCCGGGGCGGCCAGGCCGAAGGTCAGCAGCGCCGCGGCGGAGACCGCGAGACCCGCGCGACCGGTGGTCCGGAGGTTGGGGGAGTGCTTCACGTCGTGTCCTGTCATGAGGTGCCGTGCCGCACGGACCGGGGTCGTGCGGCGGCGAACGGAGGAAGAGGGGGCGTCCGGGAGGGGCCGGAGCGGCTTCGGGCTGCGAGAGAGCCCGGAGGCACAGAAGTAGAGGTTTGTGCTTGTCCGATATTAGCGATCTGTCGGGGTCCCTCCAAGCCGAACCCGGGGAATTCTCGCCGCCGTCGCCCTGAACTGCGGCGACGGCAAAAAAGACGGAGGGCCCGTCCCCGTGATGTCTCACGTGGACGGGCCCCGGTCGGTTCTCTCCCGGCCCTGCGGTGCTCCGGCCGTCCTCACGGACGCCGGTGCCGCCTGGCCGGAGTACCGGCCTCAGCGGGTCGACGCTCAGGCGTCGGTGCCCTCACCGTGGGCCGCCTTGCGCTTGCGGCTCAGGTAGAGGGCGGCGCCGCCCGCGCCCAGCGCGGCCACACCGGCCGCGACCAGGCCCGCGAGGGCGCCACCGGTCACCGGAAGGGTCGGCTTGTCGTCGGCGGGCGGGGTCGGCTTCGGCTCGGGGGTCGGGCTCGGCTCCGGAGTGGGGCTGGGGCTCGGGCTGGGGCTCGGCGAGGGGGTCTCGCTGGGCTCGTCGGTCGGCGGGACCGTGGGCGTGTCCTTGGTCCAGGTCGCCGACGCCGACGCGGTGGCGTTGGTCGGCTCGCCGTCCACGGTGATCAGCGTCTGGGTGGGCTTCTTCGGGTCCTTGCCCTGGAAGAGGCGACCGGTCTCGACGGTGGAGGTGGCCTCCAGGCTGAAGGACGCCTCACCCGCCTCGGCGTCGGCGGGCACCGCGAAACCGACCTTGTCGCCGTCGTCGACGGTGGTGACGGCCTCGCCGGACTCCACGTCGACCAGCGTGACGCCCTCGGGGGCGGTCAGGTCGACGGGGATCTCGGACGCGTTGGTCTCGATGAGGAACTCACCGACGACCTGGCCGGTGGTGCCCTCGGCCGTGGACGGGGTGACGCTCAGCGCCGCGCCGGGCTCGCGCTCGGTGTCCTCGGCGTTGTCGACGAGGTAGGCGTAGACCTTCTCGACGGCCTCGGAGTTGCCCTCGCCGAGGTCCATGTCGTTGCTGAAGTGCCAGATGGCGGCCTGGGTGCCGGCGAGCGCGTCGCCGTTGCTCAGGCCTTCGACCCCGGCCAGCTCGCCGAGTGCGGCGGCCTCGGCCCGGGGGTAGCCGTGCTTGAGAATCCACAGGACCTTGGCGGGCTGGGCGAAGGAGCCCTCGCCCGGGTAGTTGGCCCAGTCGTCCTCCTTGTACTCGGCGCCTCCGACGATGTTCGTCCGGAAGTCGATGCAGTACGTGGTGAGGACGCTGCCGTCGGTCAGCTCCAGGTTGAAGAGGCTGGCCGGGGCGGAGCCGCCGGCCATGCGGACGGTGGGGCCGTTCTCGGCGTCACCGGTGTACCTGCCTTCGAGGGAGCCTTCGTAGGTCTCCACCTCGTCGGCGGCCGCGGGGGCGGCCAGGCCGAGGGCGAGGAGTGCCGCGGCTGTGGCGGCGAGGCCGACGCGCCGGGCGTTGCGGGGGAGGGAGCGGTTACTCAAGTTGTGTCCCGGTGTCTTCTAGGGGTGACCGGATGGATCGCGCCCAGGTCCTTGGGGGCGTGCGCGCGGGGCGCGGACGCCGCGGACGGGCGCCCTCGACGATGGGGAGGGGCCGGTGGGGGCGTCCGGTGGGCGTCACACCGCGTCGGGGCAGGGACGCGATGACTGTTCGGGGCCGGGTCCGGTCCTGCCGGACGGGGCTCGTCGACGCGGGGGGTGCCGCGTGCGCCGTGGGAAGGCCGACGGCCCGCCCGATACTAGCGATCGGGTCCGCCACTTCCAAGCCGCTTCACGGAAATGGTGCTCGGTCGGTGGCCGTCGCGGAACCCGGTCCCCCTCGGGGGGTCGGGGCCCCGGTGACGGGGGCCCGGGTGCTGGGGAACCCTCCTGCCGGGGCGGGGACGGTCGCGCCCTTCCATCGCTCGACGGCGGCGGAGACGGAGGCGGGCCCACGGCGCTCAGTCGCGCCGTTTACGGCCCAGGACCAGGATGAGCAGCCCGGACACGACCAGCGCGCCGGCGATCACCAACAGACCGGACACCCAGGTGCCGGTGAGGGCCAGACCGGTTCCCGGCTCCTCCTCGGGGGTGGTCGGGGTCGGGCTCTCCGAAACCTCGGCTTCCGACGGGGGCAGCTCGCGGGCGGGCGGAACCCCGGGCTCCGCCGCCTCGGGCTCGGGCGTCTCGGTCCGCTCCCCCGGCTCCTCTCCGCGCCAGGTGAACGTCGCGCTGGTGGTGCTGGTCGCGGAGCCCGGCTCCGCGGTGATCAGCGGCTGGGTCCGGGCCCCCTCGCGGCCGGTGAACAGACGGCCCTCCTCCAGGGGTACCCCGTTCCCGCGCACGTGCAGCGTGACGACCCCGGCCGGGACGGAGGGGTCCACGTCGAGGAACACCTCGTCGCCGTCGTGCGCCTGGGAGACCTCCTGGCCGCCCGCGTCGACCAGCCACGACGCGGGGGCGCCGCGCAGGGACAGCCGCATCGGGCCCTCTCCCGCGCTGGAGAGGGTCAGCGGGCCGAGTGGCTCCTCCGGGGAGACCGCCTCCACCTGGGCGGGGGAGACCTCCACCGAACGGGAGGTGGTGCCGTCCCCGGCCGACAGGCTGCCCTCCACCAGGTGGGTGTAGAGGGTGAGGACGTCCGGGTGGTTGGCCTCGGGGTCCGGTTCCTCACCCCCCAGCACGTTCCACAGGGCGGCCTGGGTGGCCGCGATGGCGTGCGGCTCCTCAAGGAACAGCACCCCCGACGCGGTTCCCAGGATCGGTAGGGGCACGTTCGGGTACGAGTGGCCCACCACCCAGTTGGCCCGGCTGGCGGGGGTCGGGCCTCCCGCTCCGACGGTGGTCCACTCCGGGTGCTCCGCCCACGCCGACTCGACGTAGGCGGTGCGCGGCCGCATCTCCTCGTCCGCGACCAGCGCGTAGGCGCGCACCGAGTCCTCGTCGGCCACTCGCAGGCTGAACAGAGCCGTGTCGGTCTCGTCGCCGTCAGTGAACACGACGGGCAGCCCGGCGACCGGGTCCCGATCGAGGCGGGAGAAGTCGTCGGCCGAGGCGGGCGGGACGGACAGGGTGCCGATCAGCGCGGAGGCGGAAAGCAGCGCGGCGCACCGAAGCAGGATGCCGGACATGCTCAGGCGCTCCCATGGGAAGGGCGGCGAGGGGTCGAGACCCCGCCGGCGAATCGTGTACCTGGGCCATCAAGACTAACGGTCCGGCACCCGTCACTGACGGAGATCGTCTCTACAGCGGCCCAATCGTGTGCTGGCCGTGACATCGGTCGGCCGTCCCTCACACGGGACGGGACCGTCGGACCTCTCAGCCTCGGTAGGCTGACCTGGAAGGTATGTCCTCTACTGAAACGGGTTTGCGGCGATGGCCCACGCGGTGACTCCCAGCTTTGAACAGGCGCTGAACACGTACGAACCCGTGCTCGGCCTGGAGACCCACATCGAGCTGGGTACCGCCTCGAAGATGTTCTGCCCCTGCCCCACCGAGTTCGGAGCCGAGCCCAACACCCAGGTGTGCCCGGTCTGCCTCGCCTTCCCCGGCTCCCTGCCGGTGGTCAACGAGAAGGCGGTGGAGGGCGCGATCCGTCTGGGACTGGCGCTCAACTGCTCCATCGCCCCGTGGGGCCGGTTCGCGCGGAAGAACTACTTCTACCCGGACATGCCGAAGAACTACCAGATCTCCCAGTACGACGAGCCGATCTGCGTGGACGGGCACCTCGACGTCACCGTGGACACCCCCGAGGGTCCGCGCGTGTTCCGTGTGGAGATCGAGCGCGTCCACATGGAGGAGGACACCGGCAAGTCCTCCCACGTGGGCGGCTCCACCGGTCGTATCCACGGCGCCAGCCACTCCAACGTCGACTACAACCGCGCGGGCATCCCGCTGCTGGAGATCGTCACCAGGCCGATCACCGGCACCGGCGAACTCGCCCCGCTGGTCGCCCGCGCCTACGCGGCCGAACTGCGCGACCTGGTCCGCTCCCTCGGCATCTCCGACGTGCGCATGGAGGAGGGCTCCATGCGCTGCGACGTGAACGTCTCCATCAACGAGCGCGGCGCCGCCGAGTGGGGCACCCGCAGCGAGACCAAGAACGTCAACTCCCTGCGCTCGGTCGAGCGGGCCGTTCGCTCGGAGATCGAGCGCCAGGCCGGTGTCCTCGACGCCGGGGAGCGGGTCGTGCAGGAGACCCGCCACTTCCAGGAGCACCTGGGCCGCAGCACCTCCGGCCGCTCCAAGGAGGAGGCGCAGGACTACCGCTACTTCCCGGACCCCGACCTCGTCCCGGTCGCCCCGGCGCAGGAGTGGATCGAGGAGCTGCGCGCGACCCTGCCCGAGCTCCCCGCCGCCCAGCGCGCCCGGGTCAAGGCCGAGTGGGAGCTGTCCGACACCGAGCTGCGCGACCTGGTCAACGCCGACGCCATCGGCCTGGTCGAGGCGACCGTCACGGCGGGTGCCCCCTCGGCGGAGGCCCGCAAGCTGTGGCTGAACGAGCTGTCCCGCCGCGCCACCGAGCAGGAGGTGGAGCTGGCCTCCCTGCCGATCACCCCGGCACAGGTCGCCCGGGTCATCGCCCTCGTGGCCGAGGGCACGCTCACCAACAAGCTGGCGCGCCAGGTCGTGGAGGGCGTTCTCGCCGGTGAGGGCGAGCCCGACGCGGTCGTGGAGGCCCGCGGCCTGAAGGTCGTCAGCGACGACGGCGCCCTGGGCGCGGCCGTCGACGAGGCCATCGCGAACAACCCCGACGCGGCCGACAAGGTGCGCGGCGGCAAGGTGGCGGCCGCGGGCGCGCTGGTCGGCGCCGTCATGAAGGCCACCAGGGGGCAGGCCGACGCGGGTCGTGCCCGCGAGCTCATCCTGGAGAAGCTCACCGGCTGATGACGTGCCCGGGCGGGGTGTGAGGTAGCGCTCCCCGCCCGGTCCGGTCCGGCGGAACCGACGCCGGGGCCGGTTCGTTGCCAGGTGCGGGAGCGGCGCCGCGGGGACCTCGGTCCGCGCGGCGCCGCTCCCCCTTCGGGGCGGTGGACCCCCGGGGTGCTCACCCACGGTGATCGTTCTGTCGTCATCTCTCGTCCGGTCCTCAATCGCTGTGTGACCTTGGTTGCGTAGGGTGTCCACGCACGGGGTGAGTCCGGTCCGCCGGCCCCGCCCCGAGGCCGTTCGTCCCGGTCCCGCGACATCCCTGGGCGGCGACCCCCGGTGCGGCACGG
Organism: Nocardiopsis sp. NPDC006938; assembly: GCF_042869555.1. Lineage (NCBI taxonomy): Bacteria > Bacillati > Actinomycetota > Actinomycetes > Streptosporangiales > Nocardiopsidaceae > Nocardiopsis > Nocardiopsis sp. NPDC006938. The sequence goes on from NZ_JBIAGA010000010.1 coordinate 167,281, forward strand.
CGCCGCGCCTGACGCGAGTGATCACGAGGTGGGTGCTCCATGTTCGAGGAGACGGCGCGACCGCGGCCGGGAGCCGTTCGGGTCGCCGCGCACCCGCTGGGAGGCCGGTGATGGGAACCAGGGAACGCCGACTGGGGCTGTTCGGGTTGGGCGCGCTCTTCGTGCTCTACCTGGTGGGAACCCTCGTCCCGGCGGGCGAGTCCACCCTGACCGCGTCACTGGGTCAATGGCCCACCGCCGTGGTGGCGGGTGCGGCCGGAATCTCCCTGCTGTACGCCTCGCGGCGCTGGGCCCGGACCGGAGCCGACCGCGCGGCCCACGTGGACGGGGCGGACGGGCCCGCCGCACTGCGCTTCCTCGGGCTGGCCGCGTTGGCCTGGTGCGCGGGCGGGATCACCCACGCCATCACACGTTCCCTCAGCGGGGCCTCCTTCCTCTCGCTCACCCTGGGTGACCTGTTCGCGCTCGCCGCGCTGCCACTCTTCGTGATCGGATTCACCCGCTTCGCGCCCTGGCCGGGCGGCCTGCGGACGGCTCTCCGGCACATCATCGACAGCTACGTGTGCGCCGCCGCCGTCTTCTCGGTGGTGTGGATTCTGCTCTTCTCGCCGTTGTACGAGGAACTGGGCGAGGGGGCCGGGTTCCTCGGGTTCGCCCTGGTGTACCCGGTCGCCGACATCGTGGTGCTGTGCCTGTTGGTTCCGCTGGTGTTCATGTCGCCGCACAGCACCCGGCGCGCCGTGCTGGTCGCGATCGGCGCGCTGGTGGTCATCGCCGCCTCGGACATGGTCGGCGCGGTGACGCGCCTCACCGGTCCGCCGGTGGCGGGCGGCCTCGAACAGCCGGTGCGCTTCCTCGGCTTCGCCCTGCTGGGCGCGCTTCCCTGGCTGGTGGAGCACCGGCCGGGCGCGTCGCCCCGCAGGATCACCGGCCGGGGCCTGTACCGGTTCGCTCCGGAGATCGCCGCGGTGGCGTCGGTGTTCGCCGCCACGGTGGTGCTCACCGTCGCCGCGCTGCGCCTGCCGGACGTCGCCCCGGTGCTGCCGCTCGCCGCGGGCACGGCGGTGCTGGTCCTGCTGCTGCGGGTCGTCGGGATGCTGGAGGAGAACTCCACGCTCGCCCGCATGGTCCGCAACCGCGAGGGCCACTTCAACGAGCTGGCCCGCAACAGCGGCGACGTGATCCTCGTCCTGGACCGCGACGGCGGTGTCTACTACATGAGCCCGGGCACGGCCGAGGCGTTCGGGTACCGGCTGGACGACGTCCTGGCGGCCCCGGTGACCACGCTCATCCACCCCGAGGACCTGGCGAGGACCAAGGCCGTCAAGGAACTGTTCACCGAGCGCGCGAGCCAGGGCGTCCACCTGCGCCTGCGGGTGCGCGCGGCGGACGGCACCTGGCGGCACACGTCCTCGACGATCTCCCTGTACGAGCAGCCGGGAGAGCCGGACCGTCTTCTGGTGACCACCAGCGACATCAGTGCCCAGGTCGCGCTCCAGGACGAGGTCGAGCACCTGACCTTCCACGACGGCGTCACGGGCCTGCCCAACCGCGCCTACCTGGAGGAGCGTGCGAGCGACGTGCTGGCGCACCGGGCGATGAGCGAGGACCCCTCGGTCGACGTCGCGGTGATCTTCCTGGACCTGGACGGGTTCACGGCCGTCAACGACTCCGCCGGGCACGTGCGCGGCGACCACATGCTGGGGCAGGCGGCCCGCCGCCTGCGCGGGGAGCTGGGTACCAACGCCACGCTCGCCCGCTGGGGCGGGGACGAGTTCGCGGTCCTCGTGGAGGACGTGCCCGAGGCCCAGCGGGTGGTCGACCTCGCCGAGCGGCTCGGCCGGGTGATCGCGTCCGAGCCCTTCCAGGTGGCGGACCGCGACATCGTGCTGACCGCCAGCATCGGGGTCGCCTTCGCCGACGCGGCCACCGACAGCGGCGAACTGCTGCGCAACGCCGACGTGGCGATGACCCGCGCCAAGGAGCGCGGAGCGGGGAACGTGGAGGTCTACGCCGCGCACATGCACGACATGGTCGTGTCGCGGCTGGAGCTCCAGATCCGGCTGCGGCAGGCGTTGGCCAACAGCGAGTTCTTCCTGGAGTACCAGCCGGTCGTGGACCTGGGCACCTCGCAGGTGAACGCCGTCGAGGCGCTGGTGCGCTGGGACCGCGACGGCGAGGCGGTCGGACCGGGCGAGTTCCTGGGCGCGGCCGAGGAGTCGGGCCTGATCGTGCCGCTGGGGGAGTGGATTCTGCGTGAGGCCTGCGAGAAGGTCGCCGTGTGGCGGGTCTCCGACTGGGACATCGGTCTGTCGGTGAACCTGTCCGTGAAACAGGTGCTCTCACCGAGGTTCGTGGAGACGGTCGCGGGCGTGCTCGCCGAGACGGGGCTGCCCGCCGAGGTGCTGACCCTGGAGGTCGACGAGGAGGTCCTCCTCGACGACGGGGACGAGGCGGTGACGCGCCTGGGCGAGCTGCGCGCGCTCGGGGTGCGCCTGGCCATCGACGACTACGGGATGGGGTACGCGTCGCTGGCGCACCTGCGCGAGCTGAGCGTGGACGCGATCAAGATCGACCCGTCCTTCATCGCGGACCTGGGGCGCGACGACACGGTCACCCTGCTCACGCACACGATCATCCAGCTCGGCCGCGACCTGGGTGTCCAGGTGGTGGCCGAGGGGATCGAGCGCCCGGAGCAGTTGGAGCAGCTGCGGGTGATGGGGTGCGACCACGGCCAGGGGTTCCTGGTGGCCCGCCCCATGCCCGCGAGCGGGGTGGAGTCCCTCGTGGGCGGGGAGGCCGGAGCCCACCTGTGAGCGGTCGGGCTTTCGGATCATCGGAGAAGCTCATGAGGCCGTAGGGCCCTGGGTTTCGGCGCGCTGGTGCGCCGGGCCGCTCGTGCCGAGCACTCCGGGACCTCTTCGTGGAATAGCCCGGGATGGGATGTTAAGTCCGGCTTACGGGATGACCATCGAGCCCCTGTCGCGTGTTCTGCGTTACACGTGGCGGGGGCTTCGTGTATGTCCTTGCAGGTCAGTGCGGTGTGGGTGGCGACGCGTGGGCCGCATTCTGACATTTCCGTCTCGAAATATGAGACAAACTTCAGTTCTGGTTGACGTGCGACCGGTCCTTCGGCCAATGTTGTCAACGTGCAGAACAACTCCCTGATTCTCGTACTTGGTCGGCGCGCAGCCCACTGAGTTTCCTCTGCTGCGCGCCACCCCTCGACCGCCACCCGGCGGTGGGGGTTTTTTTATTGCCGCACCGGGCCGAGAACCGGAACCACCGCCCCCAGAGCCGTAGTACCGCTCTGGAACCTCGCTGAAGGATCTTGAGATGACCGAGCAGATGACCGGCGCCCAATCGCTGATCAGGTCGCTGGAGCACGTCGGCGTTGACACTGTCTTCGGAATCCCCGGCGGCGCCATCCTCCCCGCGTACGACCCGCTCTACGACTCGGTGAAGGTGCGCCACATCCTGATGCGCCACGAACAGGGCGCCGGGCACGCGGCCGAGGGCTACGCCTACGCCACGGGGCGCCCCGGGGTGTGTATGGCCACCAGCGGGCCCGGCGCCACCAACCTGGTCACCCCGCTCGCGGACGCGCACATGGACTCGGTCCCGATGGTCGCCATCACCGGCCAGGTCGCCTCCCCGATGATCGGCACCGACGCCTTCCAGGAAGCCGACATCTGCGGCATCACGATGCCGATCACCAAGCACAACTTCCTGGTCAAGGACGTCCGCGACATCCCCCGCACGGTCGCCGAGGCCTTCCACATCGCCTCCAGCGGCCGCCCGGGCCCGGTGCTCGTCGACATCTCCAAGGACGCCCTCCAGAACAGCACCGACTTCGTCTGGCCCGAGCGCCTGGACCTGCCCGGCTACCGCCCGGTCACCAAGCCCCACGGCAAGCAGGTCCGCGAGGCCGCCCGGCTGATCGCCGACTCCCGGCGCCCGGTCCTGTACGTGGGCGGCGGGGTGCTGCGCGCCGGGGCCGCCGCCGAACTGCGCGTGCTCGCGGAACTCACCGGAGTCCCGGTCGTCACCACCCTGATGGCGCGGGGCGTCTTCCCCGACAGCCACCCGCTGTACGTGGGCATGCCCGGCATGCACGGCGACGTCGCGGCCGTCGGCGCGCTCCAAAAGTCCGACCTGATCATCGCGCTCGGTGCCCGCTTCGACGACCGGGTCACCGGCCGACTCGACAGCTTCGCCCCCGACGCGAAGATCGTGCACGCCGACATCGACCCGGCCGAGATCTCCAAGAACCGCCACGCCGACGTGCCCATCGTCGGTGACTGCCGCGAGGTCCTCGCCGACCTGGTCGTCGCCGTCCGCGCGGACCAGGAGAAGGGCCGCCAGGGAGACTACGAGGCCTGGTGGGACCGGCTCAAGCAGCTGCGCACCACCTACCCCAAGGGTTTCGACGCCCCCACCGACGGCAGCCTGTCGCCGCAGGCGGTCATCCAGCGCCTCGGCCAGGTCGTCGGCCCCGAGGCCACCTACGTGGCGGGTGTGGGCCAGCACCAGATGTGGGCCGCGCAGTTCATCGACTACGAGCGTCCCGGTTCCTTCGTCAACTCCGGCGGCCTCGGCACCATGGGCTTCTCCGTCCCCGCCGCCTTGGGCGCCAAGGTCGGGGACCCCGACCGCGTGGTCTGGTCGGTGGACGGCGACGGCTGTTTCCAGATGACCAACCAGGAACTGGCGACCTGCGCGATCGAGGGCATCCCGATCAAGGTGGCCGTGGTCAACAACGGCAACCTGGGCATGGTCCGCCAGTGGCAGACCCTGTTCTACGAGGGCCGGTACTCCAACACCAACCTCCAGACCGCGCCGCTGGACGAGAAGGTCCGCATCCCGGACTTCGTCCGCCTGGCCGAGGCCTACGGCTGCGTCGGCCTGCGCTGTGAGCGCCCGGAGGACATCGACGCGACCATCGAGAAGGCGATGTCGATCGACGACCGCCCCGTGGTCGTCGACTTCACCGTGAACCACGACGCCATGGTCTGGCCCATGGTCGGCCCCGGCGTCAGCAACGACAACATCCAGTACGCGCGCGACATGGCGCCCAACTGGGAACACCAGGACTAGGAGTAGGGCCGAACCACCATGAGCCGTCACACGCTTTCCGTTCTGGTCGAGGACACCCCGGGCATCCTGGCCCGGGCCTCCGCCCTCTTCTCCCGTCGTGGATTCAACATCGACTCACTCAGTGTCAGCACCACTGAGTACACCGGACTGTCCCGGATGACGATCGCGGTCAACTGCGACCTCCACCCTCTGGAGCAGGTGACCAAACAGCTCAACAAGCTGGTCAACGTCGTCAAGATCGTGGAGATGGACACCACCGCGTCGGTGCAGCGCGAGCTGCTCCTGGTCAAGGTCAAGGCCGACGCGTCGAGCCGCACCCATGTGCTTCAGACGGCCGAGCTGTTCCGCGCGCACGTCGTGGACGTCAGCCCGGACGTCGTCGTCATCGAGGCCACCGGCGACCCCGAGAAGCTCGATGCCCTGGTCAGGAACCTGGAACCGTTCGGTATCCGGGAACTCGTGAAGTCAGGGCTGGTCGCCCTGGGGCGGGGACCCCGTTCGATCACCGACCGCTCCCTGAGGGCGGTCGACCGCAGCGCCTGAGCGGTCGCCCGGAAACGACACCGGGAACCGCGTGAACTGAGAGGCTGTCCGGACACGGCCGGACGCCCGCCCCGCCCCCAAGAACGTGAGAAACAAGGAGTAACCCCAAGTGGCAGCACAGATGTACTACGACGACGCCGCGGACCTCGCGCTCATCCAGAGCAAGAAGGTCGCCGTGATCGGTTACGGCAGCCAGGGCCACGCGCACGCGCTGTCGCTGCGGGACTCGGGCGTGGACGTCCGGATCGGCCTGGCCGAGGGCTCCAAGAGCCGCGCCAAGGCCGAGGAGGAGGGCCTGCGGGTCCTCACCCCCGCCGAGGCCACCCGCGAGGCCGACGTGATCATGATCCTCGTCCCGGACCACATCCACCGCGACCTGTACGCCCAGGAGATCGCCCCCCACCTGGAGCCCGGCAACGCCCTCTTCTTCGGGCACGGTTTCAGCATCCGTTACGGCCTGGTCCAGGCCCCCGAGGGCGTCGACGTCGCCATGGTCGCCCCCAAGGGCCCGGGCCACCTGGTCCGCCGCCAGTACGAGGCCGGGCGCGGCGTGCCCTGCCTCGTCGCGGTCGAGAAGGACGCCAGCGGGCAGGCCTGGGACCTCGCGCTGTCGTGGGCCAAGGGCATCGGCGGCACCCGCGCGGGCGTCATCAGGACCACCTTCACCGAGGAGACCGAGACCGACCTCTTCGGTGAGCAGGCCGTGCTGTGCGGCGGTACCGAGGAGCTGGTCAAGGCCGGTTTCGCCACCCTCGTCGAGGCGGGCTACCAGCCGGAGATCGCCTACTTCGAGTGCCTGCACGAGCTCAAGCTGATCGTCGACCTCATGTACGAGGGCGGCATCTCCAAGATGAACTGGTCGGTCTCGGACAACGCCGAGTACGGCGGCTACACCCGCGGCCCGCGCCTGATCACCGAGCAGACCCGCGAGGAGATGCGCAAGATCCTGGGCGAGATCCAGGACGGCACGTACGCCAAGGAGCTCATGGACGAGTTCGACGCCGGCCAGCCGACCTTCTCCAAGCGTCGCGAGGCCGAGCAGAACGAGCAGATCGAGAAGGTGGGTGCCGAGCTGCGTCCGCTGATGAGCTGGCTCAAGGCGTAGTACCCGCGCTCTTCACTCGAATCCTCCACCGGGGCGGGGCGTGGGCCCCGCCCCGGTGGCGTGTGCGGGCAGGGTGACTCTTCTTTCGCCGGAGGCCCTCCCTCCGCCTGACGGGCTTCCCTACCCCGCTAGTAGACTTTGGACCGGCCGTCACCCCCGATCTGGGCAGCGCCTCCACCTGCGCGATCGGGTCGCACCACCCGAAAAGGAACAGTTGTGACCAAACCCGTCGTACTCGTCGCGGAAAAGCTCTCGCCCGCCGGAATCGCGCTACTCGAGGAGGACTTCGAAGTACGCCATGTGGACGGCGCCGACCGGTCCCAGCTGCTTCCCGCCCTCGCCGACGTCGAGGCCCTCATCGTGCGCAGCGCCACGCAGGTCGACGCCGAGGCCGTCGCCGCGGCCAACCGGCTCCAGGTCGTCGCCCGCGCGGGCGTGGGCCTGGACAACGTCGACGTCGACGCCGCCACCAAGGCCGGTGTCCTGGTGGTCAACGCCCCGACCTCCAACATCATCAGCGCCGCCGAACAGGCCATCAACCTCCTGCTGGCCAGCGCCCGCAACACCGCCCCCGCTCACAACGCCCTCATCAACGGCGAGTGGAAGCGTTCCAAGTACACGGGTGTGGAGCTCTACGAGAAGGTCGTCGGTGTGGTCGGCCTGGGTCGGATCGGCGCCCTGGTGGCCCAGCGCCTGCTGGCGTTCGGTACCCGCGTCATCGCCTACGACCCCTTCGTGCAGCCCGCCCGCGCCGCCCAGATCGGCGTGGAGATGGTGACCCTGGACGAGTTGCTCGAGCGCTCCGACTTCATCACGATCCACCTGCCCAAGAACAAGGACACCCTCGGCCTCATCGGCGACGAGGCGCTGGGCCGGGTCAAGCCCTCGGTCCGGATCATCAACGCCGCTCGGGGCGGCATCCTCGACGAGGACGCCCTGTACCGGGCGCTCAAGGACGGCAGGGTGGCCGGGGCGGGCATCGACGTGTTCGCCAAGGAGCCCACCACGGACAGTCCGCTGTTCGAGTTCGAGAACGTCGTGGTCGCCCCGCACCTGGGAGCGAGCACGGCCGAGGCGCAGGAGAAGGCGGGCACGCAGGTCGCCCGCTCGGTCAAGCTGGCCCTGTCCGGCGAGTTCGTCCCGGACGCGGTGAACGTGCAGGGCACCGGGGTCGCGGAGGAGATCAAGCCGGGTCTTCCGCTCACCGAGAAGCTCGGCCGGGTGTTCACCTCGCTGGCGGGGGCGCTGGCCGCGCGGATCGACGTCGAGGTGCGGGGCGAGATCGCCGCCCACGACGTCAAGGTCCTGGAGCTGGCCGCGCTCAAGGGTGTGTTCACCGACGTGGTCGAGGACACCGTGACCTTCGTGAACGCGCCGCTGCTCGCGAAGGAGCGCGGTGTGGAGGTCAACCTGGTCACCAGTGACGACAGCAGCGACTGGCGCAACCTCATCTCCGTGCGCGGTGTCCTGGCCGACGGAACCCGGGTGTCGGTCTCGGGCACGCTGACCGGCCCCCGCCAGTCCGAGAAGCTGGTGGAGATCAACAACTACACGATGGAGATCGGCCTCGACGAGCACATGGTGTTCCTCTCGTACGAGGACCGTCCGGGTGTCGTCGGCAAGGTCGGCGCGCTCCTCGGTGACGGCGCGGTCAACATCGCGGGCATGCAGGTGATCCGGGACCAGGAGGGCGGCAAGGCGCTGATCGCCCTGACCGTCGACTCCGCGGTGCCGGACGAGCTCCTCGGTTCGATCTCCGCCGAGATCGACGCCGACATCACCCGCCAGATCGACCTGGAGGACTGACGGCCCGAGCCGGTCACATCGGGACCGCCCCGCCCGGATATCGAAAATTCGACATCCGGTCGGGGCGGTCCCTTTTCTGTGCGTCGAGAATTTATCATAAATGGATCTTTGATATTCGATTCTCTGATCCGGGATCTCCTTTAAAGTGTGAGTCAGGGGTGGGTAAACAACCAGAGACACGCGACTGCGTGGTTTTTCGACTCCGCTGACGTGGTGGAACTCTGTTCCAGAACCGACCGGGCGTTGCATCCTCAGGAGTCGGTTCCCGACCATCCGGCGTTCCGTGTGAATGGGGTTCGAATTGCGTTTTCTGCGGCAGCGACGTGTTCTCTTGGCATTGGGTTCGATGGCGGTGGTCACCGGGACCTTCGGATCTCTGTTCCTCGCGGGGCGGGTCGATCTGTGGTCGGCCGTGCAGATCACCGCCCTCGCGGGGCTCTCCGGACTGGTCGCCCTGCTCGTCGTCCAGACGCGGCGTACCGCCGCCCAGATCAGACACCTGCGCCGGGGCCTCGACCGCCAGGTGCGCGAGGTCGCGGAGATCGCGGGCGAGAACCGGGCCGAGATGTTCGGCCGCGCCGACGACCTGACCGACCGGATGGACGTGGTGGCCGCATCGGTGGCCGAGCTGCGCACGGAGATGAGCGGTCGGCTGTCCGAGGTCCAGGTCATCAAGAGTTCCACCGTGCACACCCGAGCGGTGCTGTGAGGGAGGGGCTCCTGGCGGAGGCACTGAGGGGCCGCGGTCCGGGGCGACTGCTGCTGTGCCACGTCGGCGCGGGGACCGATCCGGGTCCCGGTGCCGGGAGCGGAGTGGAGACCGTCGACCTGCGCGAGACGCGCGACCGGGAGTTCGACGGCCCGGTTGGGCGCGTGGTGCTGCTTGCGGCGAACACGGCCGACCTTCGGGAGGCGGTCCCCCTGAGCGACGGGCTGCCCCCGGCGGCCGAGTTCAGGGTGGTGGTCGAGGCCACGGCGCGGCACACCGGACCGCCCTTCCCCTCACCGCCCGGTCTGGGGCAGTGGCAGGGCCTGCTCGACTTCCATGTCGGCCGTCTGCCGGACCGGGGGTGGACGTGCTCCTTCGCCTTCACCGATCCGGTCGACGCGCGGACGGTCCTGCGCTCGGTGGCCCAGGGCATGGTGGGGGGTCGGCGCGGACCGGCCCAGCCGCCGCGTGCGGCCGCTGACGCCGTCTCGGTCCCGGCCCCCACCTGGGAGGGGCTGGGCCGCCCCGGCGCGCTGTCCGAGCGCCCCGCGCTGCGGGAGCTGTCGGTGGAGGACGTTCCGGTGGTGGATGAGCGGGTGGTGAATCCGATGGGGTTCACGCGGACGTCGTCGTCTCGTGTGGGTCGTTTGGTCTCGCGGGGTGGCCGGTGGGTGTTGGTGGCTGGTGGCCGGGTGTGGTGGCGGGTGCCGGAGGACGGTTCGGTGTCGGACGTGGATGTCGCGGCTCTGCGGGATCTGCGTGCGGTGCGGGTGGAGTGGGGTCGGCACAGTGGCCCGGTGGCGGCGGTGCGCGCCGTGGTCGGACTGGCCGCCTCCGGGATTCCGCTGGTGAGCGGGCCGGTCCCCGGATGGGCCGGGTGTCTGGGTGGGGAGTTGTCGGCCCTCCTCGCCGAGGTCGAGGAGCGGTCGCTGGCGGACCCGCAGGCACGTGAGGAGCACAGCGTCCGGTTGCGGCGCGCGGCTCTGCGCGTTCACGGTGCGGGTGGGCGGGCCCGGCTCCTGGCCGAGGCGGGCGGTGCGGTGGTCGCGTCGGAGCCCTCGGTGTCGGTGGTGCTGTGCACGCGGAGGCCGGAGATGGTGGGCTTCGCGTTGCGCCAGGTGGCCCGCCAGCGCCGTGTCGAGACGCAGGTGGTGCTCGCGCTGCACGGGTTCGGCCCCGACGCCCCCGGGGTCGCGGACGCGATCGCGGAGTACCGGCGGGGCGGGCGTGCGCTCGTGGTGTGGGAGGCCGGACCCGACCTCGTCTTCGGCTCCGTGCTGAACGGCGCGATCGAGCGGGCCAGCGGCACCCTGCTCGCCAAGATGGACGACGACGACTGGTACGGACCCGACCACCTCTCCGACCTGCTGCTGGCCCGCCGCTACTCCGGCGCGGACCTGGTCGGGAGCATCGTCTCCTTCGCCTACCTGGAATCCCTCGACCGCACGGTGCGCCTGGCCGGGAAGACGGAGGCCCTCTGGCACAGGGCCGCGGGCGGCACCCTCATGACCGACCGCAGGACCCTGGAGGAAGCGGGCGGGTTCCCACTCGTGTCCACCTCCGAGGACACGCACCTGCTGGCGGCGATCGAGCGGATGGGCGGCCGTATCCACCGAGGGCACGGCTGTAACTACGTGCTGCGGCGCAAGGCGGGCGGTCACACCTGGGGGGTCGGCGCGGGCTACTTCCTGCGTCTGTGCGGGGAACGGCAGCTCCCGGGGTGGCGGCCCAGCGCCCTCCTGGAGCCGGACCCGAGGGACCTGCCGCCCACCGCCCTGGCCGGGACGTGGACGGACCTGGCCGAGTCGGAGGACGAGCGGGTCCGCGCCTCGGAGACCACGCGGTGATCGAGGCACTGCTGACCCGTGCGCTGCGAGCGCACGGGGCGCGGACGGCGCTGGTGGGACACACGGGTCCCGGGAGCGCGCAGACGGCCGGAGCGCTGGCCCGCGAGCCCGGGGTCCGTGTCCTGGACCTGGGCCGTGGCGGTGCCGGTGGCGGTACGGGCTGGAGGGGGAAGGGGCCGGTCGACCTCCTGGCGGTCGTCGCCGCCGCCTCGGGAGACCTGCGCGCCGCCGTGCCGCGTGCGGAGCGGTTGCCCTCGGCCACCGGGTTCGCGGTCGTGGTCCGGTCCACCGCGCCGAGCCCGATCCCGCCGCTGGTCGCCCCACCCGGGCTGGGCGAGTGGTCCGACCTGCTGTACGCGCGGACGCGTCGGCTGCCGGGCGGGGGCTGGCTGTGGGAGTTCTCCTTCTCCGACCCGGTCGAGGCGTGGGTGGTCCTGAGCTCCGTGGCGCGCGGACTGGTGGGCGGCCGCCGGGGCCCGGGGCACGCCCCGTCCGGTGCCGGTGACCGGCCGGTGACCGTCCCGACCTGGGCGCGTCTGGGCGGCCGGGGCGCGGTGACCCGGGCGGCGCGGGTCTCGCGCCTGTCGGTGGAGGACGTTCCGGTGGTGGATGAGCGGGTGGTGAATCCGATGGGGTTCACGCGGACGTCGTCGTCTCGTGTGGGTCGTTTGGTCTCGCGGGGTGGCCGGTGGGTGTTGGTGGCTGGTGGCCGGGTGTGGTGGCGGGTGCCGGAGGACGGTTCGGTGTCGGACGTGGATGTCGCGGCCTTGCGGGATCTGCGTGCGGTGCGGGTGGAGTGGGGTCGGCACAGCGGTCCGGTGGCGGCGGTGCGCGCCGTGGCGTCGCTGGCGGCCTCGGGGATACCGCTCGTGGGCGCCCGCCCTCCGCTCTGGGCGCGGCCCCTGGGGGAGGAGCTCCACGACCTGCTCGCGTGGTCTCTGGAGGAGGAACTCGACGACGAACTGATCCGTGAGGAGCACAGCGTCCGGTTGCGTCGCGCGGCTCTGCGCGTTCACGGTGCGGGTGGGCGGGCCTGGCTCCGCGCGGGGGCGGGTGGTGCGGTGGTCGCGCCGGAGCCCTCGGTGTCGGTGGTGCTGTGCACGCGGAGGCCGGAGATGGTGGGCTTCGCGTTGCGCCAGGTGGCCCGTCAGCGGGGCGTGCGGGTGGAGGTCGTCCTGGCGCTGCACGGGTTCGGTCCGGACGCCCCGGGGGTCGCGGCGGCGGTCGCGGAGTACCGGCGGGGCGGGCGTGCGCTCGTGGTGTGGGAACCACCCGGCGACCTGGTCTTCGGTTCGGTGCTGAACGGCGCGATCGAGCGGGCCAGCGGCACCCTGCTCGCCAAGATGGACGACGACGACTGGTACGGCCCCGACCACCTCTCCGACCTGCTGCTGGCCCGCCGCTATTCGGGGGCCGAACTGGTCGGCGGCGCGACCGAGTACCACCACCTGGAACACCTGGGCCTGACCGTGCGGCGCCTGGTCCCGTCCGAACGCTTCGCCCAGCACGTCACCGGCGCCGCGATCCTGACCGACCGGACGACCCTGGAGGAGGTGGGCGGCTTCCGTCCCTGGCGGGCGAGCGTGGACGCCGGGCTCCTCGACGACGTCCGCGACGCCGGCGGTTCGACCTACCGGACCCATGGCCTGGGGTGCGTCGTCCGCCGCAGGAGCGGCGGTCACACCTGGAGCGAGGCCCCCGGTTACTTCCTGCGGGAACCCCTGCGCCAGTGGCGGGGTTGGCGGCCCAGCGCACTGCTGGAGTCCCGCCCCGAGGACGCGCCGGGCCCGGTACCCGAGACCACACCCGACTCTCCGACAGCTGGGAGCGACCGATGACGCTTGTACAGGGCGGCCCGGCGGACGCGCCGTCGAGACCCCGTCCGTTCGTCCGCCGCAACGACTACTCGGTGCTGGAGCCGCCACCGCTGGGTGAGTGGGAGCCCGCCCTGTCGGTGTGCGTGGTCATCCCGGCGTACGGGGGGCAGGACCGGCTCGACCTGACCCTGGCGTCGATGGCCGCGCAGAGCTATCCGGCCGCGCTCACGGAGGTCGTGGTGGTGGACGACGGCAGCGAACCCGCGCTGCGGTTGCCGCCGATCCGCCCCGAGCACACCCGGATCGTGCCCAACGCACCCGGGGGGTGGGCGCGGGGCCACGCGCTGACCACCGGAGCCGCGGCCACCGGCGCCGACGTGCTGCTGTTCTTCGACGCGGACATGATCGCCTTCCGCGAGCACGTCGAAGCCCAGATGCGCTGGCACCACCTGGCCGACTACCTCGCGGTCACCGGCCACCTGCGCTGCGTCGACGACGCGCCGGGGACCCTGTTCCCGGCGGCGGTCCTCGACGCCGTGCGCCGGGGCGAGCCGGAGGCCCTGGTGGCCGGTCCGGGGGAGGAGTTGACGTGGCTTCAACGCGCCTACAAGCGCACGGACGGCCTGCGCGCGGTCGGCCACCGGGGATTCCGCTACTTCATCGGGGGGACCGGATCGGTGCGCCGCGCCTTCTACGAGGAGTCGGGCGGGGCCGCGTCCGCGCTCGTCCTGGGGGAGGACACGCACCTCGGCTACCGGCTCGGCCAGAACGGGGCGGTCTTCGTTCCCGAACCGGAGGCCGGCAGCTGGCACCTGGGGCTTCCGCAGATGGAGACCCGCAGGGAGGACGGGGACCGCTTCCGCCGACCCTTCGTCGGCACCCGGCTCCCGCTCGTCGACGAGCGGAGCGACCAGCGCGGACGCCAGTGGGAGGTGCCCCGCGTCGACGCGGTGGTCGACGCCGGGGGGTCGGGCTTCGACGAGGTGGCGCGGACCGTGGACGCGCTCCTGGCCGGGGACGTGGCCGACGTCCGGATCACGCTGGTGGGCGAGTGGGACCGGGTGGCCCCCGGTCGGCACCGCGTGCTGGACGATCCGGCGCTGGACCTGCGTCTCCTCCACGAGCACTACCGGTGCGAGCCGAGGGTCGTCCTGGCCGCCGTCGCGCCCGACCCGGACCCGGACGTGCCCTTCGTGCTGCGGACCCCGCCCGGGCAGCCCCTGGCGCCGCGGGCCCTGGACCACCTGATCGGGGTGGCCGACCAGACCCAGGCGGGCCTGGTGCGCGCCACGGGGCCCGACGACGACCTGGGCGGCCCCCGGTTCGAACGCTCGGCGGCCTTCGCCCGCGCACGGCGGTTGGGGGCCGTGGAGGAGGACCTGGACGACGTGGTGGACCGGGTGGCCGGGGTGCACTGGATCGACGGCGCCTCGGTGCTGGCCGCGACGGAGGAACCGGCGCAGGCGCCCCCGGTGAAGGGGGTGGCGGAGCCGCCGGGGGACTGGAGGGAGCGGCTCGCGCGGGCCCGGGCCCGGGTGGAGGCGCAACGGGCCCGGTCCGAGCGGCTGGAACGCCGTTTCACCTGGCTGACGGGGAGCCGTGCCGGCCGGTTCCTGTTCCGGTTCATCGGTTGAGGGCGGGGAGCGTCATGACGAACGACGAGGAACGCGGTGCGGGGCCGGATCTCGGCGCGCGACCGAGGGGCGCTCTCCCGGGGCGACCCGGGATCGTCCGCAACGACTACTCGGTGCTGGAACCGCCTCCTCTGGGCGGGTGGGAGCCGGAGCTGTCGGTGGGCGTGGTCGTTCCGGCGCACGGCGGGCAGGACCGGCTCGACCTGGTCCTGGCCTCGCTCGCGGCCCAGAGCTACCCGTCCGACCTGACCGAGGTCGTGGTGGTGGACGACGGCAGCGCGCCCGCGCTGCGGCTTCCGGAGATCCGGCCGAGGCACACCCGGCTGGTCACCGCCCCCGCCGACGGGTGGGGGCCGGGGCACGCGGTCCGCGCGGGGGCGCTGGCCACCCGGGCGACCGTTCTGATGCGGTTGGACGCGGACGTGGTCGTCGGGCGGGAGCACGTGGAGGCGCAGATGCGCTGGCACCACCTGGCCGACTACCTCGTCGTGATGGGGAAGGTGGAGTTCGGCGACGATCCGGACCCCGTACCGACCCCCGGCGAGGTGTACGAACACGTGCGGGACGGGAGGTTCGCGGACCTCGTCGGTGCGGGAGCCGAGTCCATGCGGTGGATCACCGAGGTCCTGGAGCGGACCGACGGGCTGCGCGACGCGGGGCACCGGGCGTGGCAGGTGTTCACCGGGGCCACCGCGTCGGTGCCGCGGGCCCTGTACACGGAGGCCGGGGGTTCGGCGGCCGACCTGGTGATGGGCGAGGACAGCGAGCTCGGGTACCGGCTCTCGCAGCGGGGAGCGGTCTTCGTTCCCGAGCCCGTCGCCGTCGGGCTCCACCTGGGGACGCCGACGACCGAACGGCGCGGGGCTGAGGCGGCGCGCTTCCGGCGTCCGTTCGTGGAGAACCGCGTGCCCCGGCTGAACTCCCGGCGCACGGCTCCGGTGCGGACCTGGCAGGTGCCGTTCGTCGACGTGGTGGTCGACACGGTGGGCCGGGGGGCCGACGACGTGGTCGCGACGGTGGACGGGCTGCTCGCGGGTGAGGTGGCCGACGTCCGGGTCACGCTGGTGGGGGAGTGGTGGCGGGTGACGCCGGGGAGGCACGCCACGGTCGACGACCCGTCGCTGGACCTGAGGTTGGCGCACGAGCACTACCGGTGCGAGCCGAGGGTGGTCCTCGCCGAGTCCGAGCCGGTTCCGGACCCGGACGTCCCCTTCAGGCTGCTGTTGTCGCCCGGCGTCGTGCCGGGGCGGAGCATGGTGCGGACCCTCACCGGGATCGCGGACCGGGAGGGCGCGGGGCTGGTCAGCGTGCGGGGGAACGGCGGGTGGACCCATCGCCTGCGCCTGGAGCGCACCGCGGCCTTCGCCCGTGCGCGGCACCTGGGGGCGGGGGCGGCGGACCGGGACGCGGTGGTGGCCGGACTGTGGGGTGTCCACATCATGGAGCCGGACGGGCTGGTGGCGCGGGCCGGACCGGACGGGGACGGGCCTCCGAGGGACTGGCACAGGAAGATGCGCAAGGCCGAGAAGGAGGAGGAACGCTGGCGGACGGAGTGCGAGCGGTGGGAGCGACGGCTGCGCGCGCTGACCCAGGGACGCCACGCGTGGCTTCTGCTCTGCGGCCTGCGGAGGTGAGCGTTGCCGGTGTGGTGGGGTCCGGTGTCGGTCCCGTCCTACCGGTCGGGGGCGGGTCGGCGCGCATTTCGCACCGATTCTCCACCGCCCTGACCAGCGCCGACACGGTTTTGTCTCGGCATGTGAGAATTCCTGGTCATATAGTTGGACCTCCGATATTCTGACGACCTAGGAGTCAGTGGTGTCGGCTCCACCGCCGCACACCACGGTCCAGCGCCCACGCGCCGCCCGGCGCCACCCTTGTCCGGGCGTCCCTGACGCGGTGTTCCGCGCAGGCCGTGTCGGTGCCTCCGGCAGTCGATCCCGCCGGGGCGAGCTCCTGTCCCTTTCGTCGTGGACAACGTCGCCCACACCGCGCCCGAGCGGACCGGTCCGGCCCGTAGCCGTCCGTCCCCGGCGCGCACCACCGTCGAACGCCAGCGGCCGGGCCGCGCGCTCCCGCCGTCACGCAGAGCCTTCCGGAGGATCACATGTACGACATGGTCGAGTACCCGTCCACTCCCGACACCGAGGACGAGGTCCACCGCGCCCTCCAGGACGCGATCAACCGCCGCGACTGAGCGGCGTCCGAGGTCGAGCGACTGCACCGGTCACCCGGGCCGGTACAGTTGTCTCACCTACTGTTCCATTGATCTCGCCAGGTGAGACGACCGTGGCGGGGTCTCGTCCGAGTTAGAGGCAGTCCAATGGCAGCTCGCACCGTGAAACTGGCCGTCATCCCGGGTGACGGGATCGGCTCCGAGGTCGTCGCGGAGGGTCTCAAGGTGCTGGAGGTCGCGGCCTCCCAGTACGACCTGGCCGTCGAGACCACCGAGTACGAGCTGGGCGCCAGGCTCTGGCACCGCACCGGTGAGACGCTGCCCGACTCCGTCGCCGCCGAGCTGCGCGAACACGAGGCCATCTACCTGGGCGCGGTCGGTGACCCGTCCGTTCCCAGCGGAGTCCTGGAGCGCGGCCTGCTGCTGCGCCTGCGCTTCGAGTTCGACCACTACGTCAACCTGCGCCCCGTGCGCCTCTACCCCGGTGTGGAGAGCCCCCTCGCGGGCGTCGGTCCCGAGGACATCGACATGCTGGTCGTGCGCGAGGGCACCGAGGGCCCCTACGCGGGCGCCGGGGGAGTACTGCGCAAGGGCACCCCCCACGAGGTCGCCACCCAGGACAGCGTCAACACGCGGTTCGGTGTCGAGCGCCTGGTCCGCTACGCCTTCGAGAAGGCCGCGAGCCGCCCCCGCCGCAAGCTGACCCTCGTGCACAAGGACAACGTCCTCACCTTCGCCGGTGAGCTGTGGCAGCGCACGGTCAGGGAGGTCGGTGCCGAGTACCCGCAGGTCACCGTGGACTACTGCCACGTCGACGCCGCCGCGATGTACTTCGTCAACCAGCCCGGGCGCTTCGACGTGGTCGTCACCGACAACCTCTTCGGCGACATCATCACCGACATCGGCGCCGCCATCACCGGCGGCATCGGCCTGGCCGCGAGCGGCAACATCAACCCGGACCGCACCTCCCCCAGCATGTTCGAGCCGGTCCACGGCTCCGCGCCCGACATCGCCGGTCAGGGCCTGGCCGACCCGACGGCCACCGTGCTCTCCGCCGCGACCATGCTGGAGCACCTGGGCCTGCCCGAGGCCGCCCGCCGGATCGAGGCCGCCGTCTCCGCCGACCTCAAGACCCGGGCCCAGGGGGACGCCGTCCGCTCCACCTCCCGGATCGGTGACGACCTCGCCGCGCGAGTAGCCGAGCAGGGCTGACCCCCGTCGGCGTCGGCCCTGCCCCCTTTTCCGAGGCGCGGCCGACGTACGAGTCAACGTGACCGACAGCGGGCGCGCCGGAGTACCTCCGCGCGCCCGCTGTCCGTGTGCCCCGCCCTGGCACCGGGTGCGCTCTTCCGACACACTAGATCCCAGGTCGGCGGCGCTGCCGACCCGTTGCATCCGAGAGGACCACCGACGACATGAACAACGACACCACCACCACTGGGTTGACGTTCGACATCCAGCTCTCCGACCAGCGGAAGACCCCGCAGGAGCGCGAGGCACTGCTGGAGAACCCCGGCTTCGGTCAGGTGTTCACCGACCACATGGTGAGCATCCGGTACACGGAGGGCAAGGGCTGGCACGACGCCAGACTGGAGCCCTACGGCCCGCTGAGCCTGGACCCCGCCACGGCGGCCCTGCACTACGCCCAGGAGATCTTCGAGGGGCTCAAGGCCTACCGCCACCCGGACGGTTCGCTGGCCTCCTTCCGCCCCGAGGCCAACGCCGCCCGCTTCAACCGCAGCGCGGCGCGGATGGCCATGCCGGAGCTGCCCGAGGAGCTGTTCCTCAAGTCCATCGGGCTGCTGCTCGAACACGACGGCGAGTGGGTTCCGTCCAAGGAGTACTTCAGCCTCTACCTGCGCCCGTTCATGGTGGCCACGGACGTCGGCCTGGGTGTGAACAACCCCTCGCGCAGCTACGTCTACCTGCTCATCGCCTCGCCGGTGGGCTCCTACTTCTCCGGCGGCGTCAAGCCGGTCACGGTGTGGCTGTCGAAGGACTTCACGCGGGCCGCTCCCGGCGGCACCGGCGCCGCGAAGTTCGCGGGCAACTACGCCGCGAGTTTCCTGGCCCAGGCCCAGGCGGTGGAGAAGGGTTGTGACCAGGTCGTGTGGCTCGACGCCCGCGAGCACCGCTGGGTCGAGGAGATGGGCGGCATGAACCTGTGGTTCGTGTTCGGCGAGGGTGAGAACGCCCGCCTGCGCACGCCCCCGCTGACCGGCACCCTGCTGCCCGGCATCACCCGTGAGTCGCTGCTCACGCTCGCCCCGGACCTGGGTATCCCGGCCGAGGAGGAGCCGCTGTCCATCGAGGAGTGGCGGGCCGCCGCCGAGTCCGGCGAGATGACCGAGGTCTTCGCCTGCGGGACCGCCGCCGTGGTCACCCCGGTCGGCCACGTCAAGAGCGACGACGGCGAGTTCACCATCGGTGACGGCCGACCCGGCCCGGTCACCCTGCGCCTGCGCGAGGAGCTGGTGGGCCTCCAGACCGGCCTGCGCGACGACAAGCACGGCTGGATCACCCGCTTCTAGGGCCATCCGACACGAGCGCCCACGGGGGCCGCCACCGGACGCCGGTGGCGGCCCCCGTGGCGTTCCGCCGCGCTCGCGGGCAGCGCCGAGGACGCCCGAAGTGTCCGATATGAGGATGTGTCGTCTCGCCAAGTGAGACATCTCGGCTCCGAGCTGCGACTCCACCGGGTTCGTGTGGCACACTGGCCGCATGCTGTCCCAGGTACGCATTATTTTGGGGCGCGCTGGCTGACGACTTCCCCGCGTGACGCGGGGAAGGACCCGGACCCCGCCAGCGCGCTGACCTCTCGTGTCCACGAGGGGTCTTTTTTGTTGGCCGGGGCCGCCACACACAGCACCGACCGGGAGTTCCACCCATGAGGAACGACAGTTTCCACGTCTTCGACACCACGCTGCGCGACGGAGCCCAGCGCGAGGGGATCAACCTGCGGGTCTCCGACAAGCTGGCCATCGCGAAGCTGCTCGACGACCTCGGAGTGGCGTTCATCGAGGGCGGATGGCCGGGAGCCAACCCCAAGGACACCGAGTTCTTCCAGCGGGCTTCACGAGAGCTGACGCTGGAACACGCGCGACTCACCGCGTTCGGCGCGACCCGCCGGGCCGGTGTGAGGGCCGCCGACGACCCCCAGGTGGCCGCACTGCGCGACAGCGGCGCGTCGGTCGTCACCCTTGTCGCCAAGAGTGACGACCGGCACGTCGAACGGGCGCTGCGCACGACCCTGGACGAGAACCTCGCCATGGTCGCCGACACCGTCTCCCACCTGCGCGAGCACGGGCAGCGCGTGTTCGTGGACTGCGAGCACTTCTTCGACGGCTACCACCACAACCCCGGGTACGCGCTCTCCGTGGTCCGGGCCGCCTCCGACGCCGGAGCCGACGTGGTGGTCCTGTGCGACACCAACGGGGGCATGCTCCCCGACGACGTCACCCGCGTGGTGACCGAGGTGCTGGAGGCCACCGGCGCCCGCCTGGGCATCCACGCCCAGGACGACACCGGCTGCGCGGTCGCCAACACCCTGGCCGCCGTCGACGCGGGAGCCACGCACGTCCAGTGCACCGCGAACGGCTACGGCGAGCGCGTGGGCAACGCCAACCTCTTCTCGGTGGTCGGCGCGCTCGCGCTCAAGCGCGGCATGGACGTGCTCCCCGAGGGATGCCTGGCCGAGATGACCCGGGTGTCCACCGCGATCGCCGAGATCGTCAACCTCGCCCCCGACACCCACCAGCCCTACGTGGGGGTGTCGGCCTTCGCCCACAAGGCCGGGCTGCACGCCTCCGCGATCAAGGTCGACCCCGACCTCTACCAGCACACCGACCCGGGCCTGGTCGGCAACCGCATGCGCATGCTGGTCTCCGACATGGCCGGGCGCGCCTCCATCGAGCTCAAAGCGCGGGAGCTGGGCCTGGACCTGTCCGGAGACCGTGAGCTGTCCGGGCGCGTGGTGGAACGGGTCAAGGGACTCGAACTGTCCGGCTACAGCTTCGAGGCGGCCGACGCCTCCCTGGAACTGTTGCTGCGCGAGGAGCTGGGCTCGCCGGTCCGCTACTTCGAGACCGAGTCCTGGAGGGTCATCACCGAGCGCCGGCCGTCCGCCGGGGCGAGCCCGCTCTCCAGCGAGGACGAGAGCCTGAGCGAGGCCACGGTCAAGCTCCGGGTCAAGGGCGAACGGGTCATCGCCACCGCCGAGGGCAACGGTCCGGTCAACGCCCTGGACCGGGCGCTGCGCAGCTCGATGGAGAACGTGTACACCGCGCTGGCCGGGCTGGAGCTGACCGACTACAAGGTCCGCATCCTGGAGGGCACCTCCGGGACGAACGCGATCACCCGCATCCTCGTCACCTTCAGCGACGGCGCCGAGGAGTGGACCACCGTGGGCGTGGGTCCGAACGTCGTCGACGCCTCCTGGGTGGCGCTGGAGCAGGCGATCACGTACGGGCTGCTGCGCCAGGGCTACCCGCGGGGCTGACGTCCCGACCCGCGCCCGGCCGTTGTGGCGCCGTGCGCGGTGCGTCACCGCCGCGTCCCCGTCGCGATGTGCGCTGACCACCGCCCCGGTGTCGTGCCGGTGACGTGATCTCCACGGTGGAGAACCCCCGTGTCACGCGACCGCCTGACCTCGGAACCCGAGGTCAGGCGGTCGCTTCTTACCCAAAGGTAAGACAGACCTGTCCTTCAGGTCATAGCCAGTGTGTCTCTGGCCACTCGATACTGCGGAGTTTGAACCCATTCGCGTAGTACAAGTGGTGATAGATGCCGGTCATAACCCATGTGCGCATTGTCGTTGGCGCACAGTTCGTCCTCCCGCGAACCACAGGTCACCTGCCCCGTGAAGACTTCGGGGCGTGTCCTCACCCACCATCCGACGGGACGGGGGGAACGGTGTGACCCACGGTTCGGTGACAGAACGCCGCGCCGCGTCGCCACCCTCTCCCCGGTCCTCGAACAAACGCGCCCGCCCCGGCCGGGAAGCGATCCTCGCCTGGGGCTTCCTCGCCCCGTCCGTGGCGGTCTTCGCGCTCTTCCTGGTCTATCCGCTGGGCCGTACCGTCTACCTGTCGATGCACGGCAACGACATCATCGGCCAGCCCAACCGCTTCGTCGGTCTGAGCCACTTCGCCGAGATGGTCTCGCCCGAGTTCGGTCGCATCCTCCTGACGACCCTCGTGTTCACGCTCGGCGTCGTCGTCCCCGGAGTGATCGGCGCCCTGGCGGTCGTCCTCCTCCTGGAGGGGGTGATCCGGGGCCAGCGGTTCCTGCGCGGGGCCTTCGCGCTGCCCTTCGCCTTCTCCGTGGCCAGCGCCTCGGTGATCTTCGCGGTCTTCTACAGCCCGGGCAACAGCGTCCTCAACGGCGTCCTGTACCGCATGGGGCTCGACCAGGTCCCGTGGCTCACCTCCCAGGAGATGGCCCTGTGGTCGGTGGCCATCACCACGGTGTGGATGAACCTCGGGTACGGAGTCCTCGTGCTCGCCGCCGGGGTCGGCTCCATCCCCAAGGAGGTCAACGAGGCCGCCCGCATCGACGGCGCCACCGGTCCGCGCCTGGCCTGGGACGTCACCATCCCGATGCTCGGTCCCCAGCTCTTCTTCCTGATCGTGATCTCGACGATCAACGCGCTGCAGAGCTTCGGACAGATCCACATCCTCACGGCGGGCGGCCCGGTCGGCTCCACGACCACCCTCGTCTACTCCATCTACCAGGACGCCTTCGCCTACGGAACCAGCGACTTCGGCAGGGCCAGCGCCCAGGCGCTCGTGCTCCTCGTCGTGGTCCTGGTGTGCACCGTCGTCCAGTTCGGAGTCATCGAGCGGAAGGTGCACTACTCATGACCGGGACCCCCGCGACGGCCACCGCCGACGGGCCCGCCCGCACCGCACTGGCCCGCCCCCGCGCGCGCCACCGGCACGGGGCCGGGCACGTCGCCGGGCGCGTCCTGCTGTACGTCCTGCTCGCGGCGCTGCTGGTGCCGGTGCTGTTCCCCGTCTACTACGTGTTCGTGGGAACACTCATGGAGTCGCGGGAACTGTCCACGTTCCCGCCGCGCCTCCTGCCCACCGGCGTGCACCTCGAGAACCTCCAGGGCGCGCTCGGGGCCGTCCCGCTCCTGCGCATGTACACGAACTCGCTGGTCATGGCCGGGATCATCACGGTCTGCCAGCTGCTGACGTCCGCGATGGCCGCCTACGCGTTCGTGTTCCTGCGGTTCCGGGGCAGCGCCGTCGTCTTCGCGCTGTTCCTGTCCACGCTGATGGTCCCCGCCGAGGCGACCTTCATCCCCAACTACCTCACCCTGACCGGGTGGGGTCTGGGCAACACCTACGCGGGCCTGGTACTGCCCTTCCTGGCCTACGCCTTCGGCACCTTCCTGCTGCGCCAGAGCTTCAAGCAGTTCCCCCGCGAGCTGTACGACGCGGCGCGCATGGACGGCATGGGGCACCTCAGGTTCCTGTGGACCATCCTCATGCCGCTCAGCAAACCGGCCCTGACCGCCGTCGGCATGTACGTGTTCATCACCAGCTGGAACATGTATTTCTGGCCGCTGATCATCACCCGCAGCACCGAGATGCAGACCCTGCAGATCGGTCTGAACAGCCTCAAGGCGGGCGAGGCGGCCAACCCCGGCCTCGTCCTGGCCGGCGCGGCGCTGTCCGTCATCCCCACCCTCGCCCTCGTGATCTTCGGACAGCGCTTCATCGTCCGGGGCCTCACCGCGGGCGCGGTCAAGTAGGCCCCGTACCACGACTGGAGAAGAAGAACCCATGACACGAATCCCCCGACGCCGCGGCGTGAGAGCCGCGGCCCTGCTCACCGGTCTCGGCCTGGCCCTCAGCGCCTGTTCCGGCGGTGGCGGCGGCGGTGGCGGCAGCGACCTCACCGCTCCCGGTCCGGAGGTCCTGGACGACCTCGACGAGGCGGTCCAGGTCGAGTTCTGGCACAGCATGGACGCCACCAACGGCCAGGTGCTGGACGGGCTCATCGACGAGTTCAACGCCCAGAACGAGGGCCGGGTGCAGGTCACCGGGTCCTTCCAGGGTCAGTACGACGAGGCCCTGGCCAGCCACCGCGCGGCGATCCAGCAGGGCGACACCGCCGAGATGATCATGATCTTCGACCTCGGCACGCAGTTCATGATCGACTCCGCGCAGACCGTCCCCGCGCAGTCCTTCCTGGACCAGGACGACTACGACACCTCCTCGATCGAGGACGCGCTCCTCAACTACTTCACGGTCGGCGGGGAGCTGCGCTCGTTCCCCTTCAACAACTCGACCCCGCTGATGTACATCAACCGGGACGCGTTCGAGGAGGCCGGGCTCGACCCGGACGCGCCGCCCGCCGACCTCGCCGAGATCCGCGAGGCCGCCGAGAAGCTCACCGTCAGGGACGACGACGGCACCGTGGTGCAGTACGGCTTCGGCGCCTCCGTGTACGGCTGGTTCATCGAGCAGTTCATGGCGCGCGCCGCCGTCCCGTACTGCGACAACTCCAACGGCCGTGACGGCCGCGCCACCGAGGTGCTCTTCGACGATCCGAAGATCGTGGAGCTCGTCGAGTGGTGGGAGCAGATGATCGAGGACGACCTGGCGGTCCAGATCGGTCGCAACACCGACGACGGCCAGGCCGCCTTCACCTCCGGCCGGGCCGCGATGACCCTGGAGTCCACCGGCTCCCTGGGCGGGTTCATCGAGCAGTCCGACTTCGAGGTCGGCGCCGGGTACTTCCCGCTGATCAGCTCGGACGACCCGGGCGGCTCGATCATCGGCGGCGCGTCGCTGTGGATCAACGGCGAGGGCCACACCCCTGAGGAGATCCGCGGGTCCTGGGAGTTCGTCCAGTTCCTGCTGACCCCGGAGTCGCAGTCGGTCTGGCACGCGGGAACCGGATACCTGGCGGTCAACACCGAGGGCTACGACGGGCCGGAGGCCTCCGCGCGCGCCGAGGAGTTCCCCCAGTTCTCCATGGCAGCCAACCAGTTGGCGGACTCCGAGATCACCGAGAACACGGCGGGCTGCATGATGGGCGTCATGTCCGAGGCCCGCGTCGCGGCCGAGGAGGGCTGGGAGACCGCCCTGACCAGTGACACCCCCGCCGAGCAGGCCATGGCCGACGCCGCCGCGGGCGTGTCCCGCACCATCGGTGAGTACAACGCCTCGGTCGAGGACTGACGACCGGCGCCGACACGGTGCGGCGGGGCCGCGGTGGAGCCACCACCGCGGCCCCGTCCGCGCCCGGCGTCGGCTCACGCCAGCGGGTCGACGCCCGGTCCACCGGGGATCAGGGGTGCACCCAGCCGTTGGCCTCGCAGTCCTGGAGGCCCAGGGTCTGCTGCTGCATGACCGGGGCGGGCTCCCCCTCCCCGGGGCAGTCGACGTGGCCGTGGCCCAGGGTGTGGCCGACCTCGTGGTTGATCAGGTAGATCCGGTAGGTCTCCAGGTCGTCGTCGAAGTGGTCGACGCCCGCCACCCAGCGGTTCTGGTTGATGATGGCGCGGTTGCCGTTGGCGCAGGACACGTAGCCGTTGGTGTTCAGCGGCGCGCACATGCGGTCGACCGTGTCCGGGGCGGCGAGCAGCACCCGGATGTCGGCGTCGTCACCGTCCACTCGCTGGAGTGAACGGTCGCCGTCGTTGCCCCAGCTGCGGGGGTCGCCGAGGATCTCCTCGACGGCGTCGACGAAGTCGCCGTCCCGGCCGGGCAGGCCCTTCTCGACCTCCACCGCGAAGGTGGTGAGCGGTCCCTCGCCCATGACGTCGCCCTCGCCCTTCATGGTCTTGAGGTCGCCGTCCGCGGTGTCGACCTCCTCCACCACCGAGCGCAGCAGCGGGGGGAGGTCCTCCTCGGCGGTCGGCGACGCCTCGGGGGAGGGGGCGGACCGGCCGGAGGCGGACTCGTCCGACGCGTCGCCGGAGCCGGGGCGGGCCCGGGTGCCGTCGTCGGGCACGCCGTCGCCCACGGGACCGGTCGCGGAGGTCTCCTCGCGTGAGTCGAGCTCGGAGCCGGGCTCGGGAACGCTGACCATCAGGACGGCGGACGCGCCCGAGACCAGGCACAGGCCGAGCGCCAGACCCATGGGGTACCGGCGGCGTCGGCGGTGCTTGGGTCGCGGAGCTGAAGCGGGCACGAGGCTCAACCTCTCGACAGTGGACGGTGGTTCCGCCTGGACTCCGACGGGAGGGTGCGGGACCCTCGCTGTCCGGAGGGTGGTATCGCGGGCCCGGGGGAACGGAGGTCCCCGGAGGCCTCGCACAGTACCTCCAGCATGACAGAGAACGCCCCCGGAGCGGGCCAGGCTGAGCCCCGGGAAGGGTGGGTGTGTCATCTCTTCGGGTGTTTGTCGCCGCCATTGTGTGTCCAAGTCGTCACTCTCGGTTCATGTGACACTTCGCCTCCCCGGCGCGCACCCGGACGTGCCGGGCGGGGTCCCACCCGGCGCCGCTACGCTTCAACGGCAAGAGCGAGCAAGAGGGCTGCTGGGAGGCATCAGGTGCGTATCGCACGGTTCGCGGCCGGTGACGAGGTCGGTTTCGGCCTGGTCGAGAGGGACACGGACAGCGGAGAGGAGTTCGTGGCCCGGTTGACGGGGCACCCTCTGCTGGGGGACATCAAGCTGACCGGAGAGCGGGCCAGGCTCTCCGACGTGCGCCTGCTGTCGCCGGTCCTGCCCACCAAGGTGGTGTGCATCGGCAAGAACTACGCCGACCACGTCGAGGAGATGAAGGACCTCACCGGGGAGGGCACCGCCGAGCCCGTCGTCTTCCTGAAGCCGTCCACGGCGGTCACCGGGCCGAACGACCCCGTCTTCTACCCGTCCGTCTCGGAGTGGGTGAGCTACGAGGGCGAGATGGCCATCGTCATCTCCCGCCCCTGCCGCGAGGTCCCGCGCGAGCGCGTCAAGGACGTCATCTTCGGCTACACCGTGGCCAACGACGTCACCGCCCGCGACCTCCAGAAGACCGACAAGCAGTGGACCCGGGCCAAGGGCTTCGACTCCTTCTGCCCGATCGGGCCGTGGATCACCACCGGCCTGAGCATCGAGGAGGCCCAGGACCTCGCGGTCACCACGACCGTGGACGGCGAGGTCCGCCAGGACGGGCGCACGTCGCAGTTCATCCACGACATCCCCGGCATGGTCTCCTACATCAGCTCCTTCATGACCCTGCTCCCGGGCGACGTCATCCTCACCGGCACCCCCGCCGGGGTGGGGCCGGTGGAGGTCGGCCAGGAGGTCGCCGTCACCGTGGAGCGCCTGGGCACCATCACCAACCGCGTGGTCACCCGCGACTGATCCCGGGCGGCCCGGCTGACCGTGTGCGGGGCGCGCCCCGCACACGGCCAGCCGGGCCCCGACGACGGCGCGCACGTCCCCGAGCGGAAGGACCGCACCCCGTGGCAGCACGAACCCTCCTGACCGGCACCCGGCGCCCCGCGCTCCTCGCGGGGGTCGTCGCCCTGATCGTGTGCCTGGCGGGCGCGGGCCTGTGGGCGGCCATCCGGCCCGACCCGAGCCGATCCGACCACGCCGACGAGCCCGATCCCGGGGCGTGGCTGGAGAACCGTGACCGGGTGCGCGTGATGCTCGCGGGCGACTCCATGACCCACGGGGCCGGCGGGGACCGCACCTGGCGCTTCCACCTGTGGAACCACCTCGAACCGCACGTGGACGGACTCGACTTCGTCGGTCCCTACTCGGCCCCCGCCACTCCGGAGCAGATCATTCCGCCGGAACTCTTCGGTGGGGACGGCGGTGAGACCGGCGGGCCGGAGACGGGCGAGGGCACCGATCCCTCGGACGGCGGCCTCGAGGGGCTGTTCGAGAACCTCGACGAGGACGCGACGCCCTCCGGCGGTGCGACGCGGGACGAGCTCCGGGCCGACCGCCCGGGAGTGCCGCTCGACCCCTCGGAGCTCCCCGACCCCTCGGAGGCCCACGACGGCGTCACCTACCGCGACCCCGACTTCGACCAGGACCACAACGCCCGCTGGGGGCGCACCCTCGCCGACGCCCTGGTCACCATCGAGGCCGACGTCAGCGCCCACCAGCCCGACGTGCTGTGCGTGATGATCGGCATCAACGACCTGCTGCACCCCATCACCGCCGAGGAGATGGAGTCGCGGCTGCGCGCGTACGTGGAGGGGGCCCGGGAGGCCAACCCCGGGATCAGGATTCTGTTCGCCGAGGCGCTGCCCATCACGCTGGCCGACCAGGACCAGGGCTTCGCCCTGCGCGTGTACGTCTACAACGAACTGGTCCGCGCCGTGGCCGCCGACCTGTCCACGGCGGAGTCCCCGGTGGCCAGTTTCGACCTGTCCGCCGCCGAGGGGTGGGACCCCTACGCCGACACCTACGACGGAACCCACCCCAACGACGACGGCGAGGTCAGGATCGCCGCGGGGTTCGCCGACGCCCTCTCCCGCGAGTTCGGCCTGGGCCCGGCCCACGCCCGTCCCCTGCCGATCCGCCCCTGAACCCCGGCGCGCGGCGCCCCGTCGCGCCCGTCCGTCGGCCCTCCGGGACTTCCCACAGGTCATCCCGGGCCACCGATATCCTCGGGGGCGTGACTGAGACTCCGATTCGTACCCGCTTCGCCCCGTCCCCCACGGGCATGTTCCACGTCGGCGGCGCCCGCTCCGCCCTCTTCAACTGGGCCCTGGCCCAGCAGCAGGCGGAGGGCCGCATGGTCCTGCGCATCGAGGACACCGACGCCGCCCGCAACCGTCCCGAGTGGACCGACGGCATCATCCGCGCGATGTCCTGGATCGGCATCGACGCGAGCGACCCGCACTTCGAGGGCCCGTACTTCCAGTCGGCCTACGTCGAGAAGCACCGTGAGACCGCGCGGGAGCTGTACCGCTCCGGTCGCGCCTACTACTGCGACTGCACCCGCGAGCAGGTCCAGGAGCGCCGCGACAACCCGAACCTGGGATACGACGGCTTCTGCCGCGACCGGGGCCTGGAGCCGGGCCCGGGCCGGGCGCTGCGCTTCCGTGTGCCCGAGGGCGGCCCCACCGTCGTACGCGACCAGATCCGCGGCGACGTGGAGTTCGACCACGCCGCCATCGAGGACTTCGTGATCGCCCGCGCCGACGGCTCGCCGCTGTTCGTGTTGGCCAACGTGCTCGACGACGTCGAGATGAGGATCACGCACGTGGTCCGGGGCGAGGAGCACCTGTCCAACACCCCCAAGCAGCAGTTGCTGTGGGAGGCCCTGGATCTGGCCCCGCCGGTGTGGGCGCACCTGCCCGTCATCGTCAACGAGCAGCGCAAGAAGCTGTCCAAGCGCCGCGACAAGGTCGCCCTGGAGTCCTACCAGGAGGAGGGCTACCTGGCGGAGGCGATGGTCAACTACCTGATGCTGCTGGGCTGGGCGCCGGGTGACGACCGCGAGATCATGCCGTGGTCGGAGATGATGCCGCTGTTCCGCGTCCAGGACGTCAACAGCTCCAGCGCGTTCTTCGACGAGAAGAAGCTGCGCGCGTTCAACGGCGAGTACATCCGCGCGCTGAGTGTCGAGGAGTTCGCCGAGCGCTGCCAGCCCTGGCTGACCGGCGCGGGTACCCCGTGGGACGCCGCCGACTACGACCCGGAGGTCTTCGCGGCCGTGGCCCCGCTGGCCCAGAGCCGTGTGGCGGTGCTCAGCGAGATCGTCCCCAACGTGGACTTCCTGTTCCTCAAGGAGCCCGCCGAGGACGAGAAGAGCTGGAAGAAGGCGATGAAGCCCGGCGTCGGCAAGGAGATGGTGGAGGCCGCGCTGGCCCGCTACGCCGACCCGGAGCTGGAGTGGACGGCGGACGCCCTCAAGACCGCCACCGAGGAGACCGGCGCGACGCTCGGCCTGAAGCTGGGCAAGGCCCAGGCCCCGGTGCGCGTGGCCGTCACGGGGCGGACGGTGGGCCTGCCGCTGTTCGAGTCCCTGGAGCTGCTGGGCCGCGAGCGGGTCCAGGCGCGCCTGGAGTCCGCCCTGGAGCGCCTGCGCGCCGAGGAGAAGGCGGCCGACGCGGGTTGATCGGTGCGGGGTGGCCGGGCACACAGGTCGGCCACCCCGATTCCCGTTCGCGAGCACTCCGAATGTCCGCTAGAGTTGAACACGTCGCCGAGGGGGACAGGGAAGCGAAAGCGACCGGGTCCTCCCAAAGCATTGGCCTATGGTGTAATCGGCAGCACGACTGATTCTGGTTCAGTTAGTCTAGGTTCGAGTCCTGGTAGGCCAGCGCACGACCATGGTTCCATGGTCGGCACGGATCTCACGATCCACGGTGCGCCCCCGTCGTCTAGTGGCCTAGGACGCCGCCCTCTCAAGGCGGTAACGGCGGTTCGAATCCGCTCGGGGGTACCAACGGCAGGAAGCTTCCACCTGGTGGAGGCCTTCCTGTTGGCCGGTGCTTGTCACCGGTGTCCGGTTCGCGTTGGTTCGTCTTCGACGGCCGCACGGACCAGCGGTCCACCGGATCGCGTAGGCCCCCGTCGTCTAGTGGCCTAGGACGCCGCCCTCTCAAGGCGGTAACGGCGGTTCGAATCCGCTCGGGGGTACCAACGGCACGAAGGCCTCATCCATCGGATGGGGCCTTCCGTCGTCTCCGGCCCCGGGCCCTACCGGCCGGGAGCCGGGCATGGGCGGGCCCTTCTACGGCGGGAGGCGGACGCTCCGCTCCGTGAATCCCGGTCGTGGCCCGGGGGCGAGGCCCGGGTGTACGCCGGGTGACCACCCGTGGCGGGGCCGCTTCAGCCCGCCCGGGCGGTCAGGAGCTCCAGTTCCTCCTGAGGGCCCCCGGCGGCGGTCAGCATCGCCGCGAGCTGCTCCAGGAGCCAGTCGGCGAGTTCGTCGCGTGCCATCTGCCGTTCCCGCAGCCACGACATCACCGCCGTCTCCACCGCCGCCACCCAGCAGCGTAGGGCCAGCAACAGCCGGGGCGAGGGGTCGGTCACACCCACCCGCTCCAGGATCAGCGCCCGTACACCGTCGCGGACCCGGTCGATCTGCGCCTCGGTCTCCTCCGTGGAGATCACCGAACCCCCGTTGAGCAGGGCCGCGTAGGAGGGGGCGTAGGAGTCCGCGAAGTCGACGAAGGTGCGCAGGGCCGCCCTCAGCTGCTCGGTGGGCGACAGGTGGTCGGGCGGGGAGAGCCGCGACATCAGCTCCGACATGGCCTGTTCCAGTGCCGCCCGGCGCAACTCCGCCATGTTGGGAAAGTAGCGGTAGACCAGGGCCCGGGAGACGTCGGCCTCCTCGGCGATCTCCTCCGGGGTGACGTCGCCGGGCGGGCGCCGCGCGAAGACGCGCAGCGCCGTGCGGATCAGGTCGTCCCTGCGTTCGTGCGGCGCCATGCGGCGCGGGCGCCGTCCGGAGCCCGGTCCGCCGACCGGGACCGCCGTACCCGTCACCCGCGCCTGGTGACGGCCGGTCCTGTGGGACACCACCGCTGTCGCAACCTCCCGAGCCCTTGCCGCCCCGCTCCGATCCGGGGCCCCGCTCCGAAACTACCGCTCCCCGGGTCCGCTCACAGATCCAGCACGAGCCGTTCGCCCTCGTCGGCCCGCGAGACGCAGAGCGCGAACCCCGTGCCGCGCGGGGAGCCGCCGGTCGGCCGGTCCCGGTCGTCGGGAGTCCCGGACAACAACCCCACCCGGCAGGTGCCGCAGAACCCCTGGCGGCAGGAGTAGGCCGTCTCGGGGCGGACCCGGAGCACCGCGTCCAGAGCCGACTCGTCCTCGGGGACGGTGACGACCGGGCCGTCGGGGCCCAGGCGCACCTCGAACCGGCGGCCGTCCGAGACGGTCGGTGGCGAGAAGCGCTCGGAGAAGAACGGTGAGGCCGGAGGGACCCGCCCGCGCAGGGCCGCGATCAGCGGGGCCGGTCCGCACACGTACACGGCGGTGCCCGGCGCGATCCCGTCGAGCAGCTCGGCGGCGTCGGGCCGCCCGTACTCGTCGTCGGGACGCACCAGGACGTCGGCGTGGTCGGAGGCGGCGGGCAGTTCGTCCAGGAACGGCATGCTCTCCCGGTTCCGGCCGGTGTAGACGAACCGGAACGGGCGTCCGGCGGCGTGCGCGGCCCGGACCATCGGCAGGATCGGGGTGATCCCGATACCGCCCGCCACGAACAGGTAGTGCTCGGCCCTGGTGAAGGGGAACGCGTTGCGCGGCCCGCGCAGCGCGATCGTGTCCCCGGCGACGAGCGCGTGCGCCAGAGCGGAACCGGTGCCGCCCGGGACGCGGCGGACCGCGATCCGGTAGGAGGAGCGGTCCCGCGGATCGCCGCACAGCGAGTACGGGCGCACGACGCCGTCGCCGAGCACCGTGTCCACGTGGTGCCCCGGCTGCCATCGGGGCAGCGTCGTGCCGGGGCGGGCGGGCACGAGGGTGAGGGCGGCGACGTCCGGGGCGGGTCGCTCCACCCGGGCGATCCGTACCGGCAGGTCGCCGTCGGGGACGCGCGGCGGGTGGCAGGGACGCCACCGCGCCGTGGCCGGTTCGATCCGCGCGGCCAGGCGCTCCAGGGCCAGCATGAACCGGTCGGGGCGCCCGCCCCGGCCGAACAGGGACACCGGAGGGCGGGGGTTCGCGTAGGACTCGGAGCCGTGCGCGGTCCGGAGCCCGTCCGCGTTCTGGCGGGGTGGGCCCGTCATGGCCGGACCTCCCGCCGTGCGGCCTCCCGCTCGGCGGCGTCGGCGGCCCGAGCGGCGGGGGAGACCGCCAGGTAGGCGACGGCCTGGCTGGTGGAGCCGTGGTGCGAGGGATGGTACCTGCGGCGCAGGTACTCGGGGACGGCCCGGGCCAGGCGCCCCAGGTGCGGGATCAGCCCGCGCCGCCCGTCGCGTAGTGCCCACGAGGCCCTGGGGCGGCGCCCGTCGATCCGTCCGCGCAGGTACGGGTCGTGGGTGATCAGGAACCGGACCCCGCGCACCCACAGCGCGGCCAGGGCGAAGGCGGCCACTCCCATCGCCAGGGCGCGGCGCGGGTACCCGCCGTCCAGGTGCGCGTACAGGTCGTGGGCCACCGCCCGGTGCTCGACCTCCTCCGCGCCGTGCCAGCGCAGCAGGTCGAGCATGGTGGGGTCGGTGCCGTGCTCGTCCAGCGCTCGGGCGTCCAGCACCCACTGGCCGAGGACGGCCGTGTAGTGCTCGATCCCGGCGATCACCGCCAGCCGCGTTCGCAGCCACGCGAACTCGCGGTCGCCGGACAGGTCGCGGTCGCCGAGCACCACCCGGAACATCCAGGCGATCTGTTCCACGTAGGGGCGCGGGTCCAGCCCGTGGGCGTCCATGTGGTCGAGGACTCCGGCGTGGGCCTCGGCGTGTACGGCCTCCTGGCCGATGAAGCCGAGCACCTGCTCGCGGAGCTCGTCGTCGGTGATGTACGGCACGGCCTGTTTGAACACCTCGACGAACCACCGCTCCCCCTCGGGCAGCAGCAGGTGGAGGACGTTGATGACGTGCGTGGCGAAGGGCTCTCCCGGAATCCAGTGCAGGTCGAGCGCGCTCCAGTCGAAGTGGACGTCGCGCGCGTGCAGAGCGAGGCGGTCGGGCTCGTCCGTACCGGTCGGGTCGGGGACGGCGGGCGCGGGGGTGGTGTCGGGGCTCATGGTCGGCCTCCTGGGCGGGTCGGGGCGTCCGAGCGGTGCGGGACGGGTCACAGCGGCGGGGTCAGGCGTGCGTACGCGCGCACGGCGGCGGGGGAGAGCCGGGACAGGGCCAGTCCGATGTGGGCCTCGGCGGTCACCGGGACGATCTCCGGGTCGGACTCGACGGCGTCGGCGATCCGCCGCGCCGCCCTCTCCGGGGTGTAGCCGCGCAGCCGGTACAGCCGGTTGAGCCGGTCCTTGGCGTTGGAGACCTCGCCCATGCCGGAGAGGCGGGCGTTGGAGATGATGCCGGTGTCGATCAGGCCGGGGCAGACCGCCGTGACGGACACCCCCCGGCCCGCGAGTTCACCGCGCAGGGAGCGGCTCAGTCCGAGGACCGCCGCCTTGGTCGCCGAGTAGGCGCCGTACAGGCGTGAGGGCAGGTACGAGGCGGCCGAGGCCGTGTTGACGATCCGGCCTCCGCCGCCGCTCTCCACCATCATCGGCGCGAAGGCCCGGACGCCGTTGACCACGCCCCACAGGTTGGTGTCCACGACCCGTTCGAGGTCCTCCGTGCTGGCCTCCAGGAAGGGTCCGGCCACACCGATTCCGGCGTTGTTCACGACCATGTCCGGAACCCCGTACGCGTCGCACACCCAGGCGGCGAGCTTCTCCATGGCGGCGGCGTCGGTGACGTCCACGCGCTGGGCGGCGGAGCCGGGTGTGACCAGGGAGCAGAGCGCGGCGGTCCGCTCGGCGGCGGGCCCGTTGAGGTCCACCGCGACGATCCGAGCCCCGCGCTCGGCCAGCTCGAAGGCGAGACAGCGTCCGATACCGCTGCCCGCCCCGGTGATCACGGCCACCTGGCCGGCGAACGCGCCGCCGTGCCGACGGGCCCGTCCGGCGGTGAGGTTGCGGACCGGGCGCGGCTCCCCGGACTCGATCTCGGCCACGAACGCGCGGACGCGGCGGGCGACGGGGGCGGGCCGGGAGCGGACCGCCCAGTGTCCGCCCTGGAAGCGGTGGAAGCGGAAGTCGTCGGCCCAGCGCCCGGCGTTGGACTGGACCTGGTCGACCATGAACGCGTCGTGGGTGGGGGCCAGGGCCTGGACCGGGACGCCGGTGCGTCGTTCGGCGGGCCGGGTGAAGCGGCGGAGCATGTTGGCGCGGTAGAGCTCCAGTCCGTTGAGGTAGTCGCGGGTGGCCCTGCGGGCGGGGACGCGGTGGCCGCCGCCGAGGCGCTCCAGTCCGGCGAGGGCGAGGCCGCCGACCCCGCTCAGCCAGGCGGCCTCGGGGAGCCCCGGAGTGCCGAAGAACCCGATGTAGCTGGAGCGCACGGCCTGGCGCAGGACGTTGCGGACGCCGTCGGGGGCCCTCCTGAGCCAGTGGCCCGCGTGGTCGAGGCCGGGGCCGGAGATCGAGGTGAAGGACGCGAAGCGGTTAGCGTGCGCGGGCTCGGTGACGGCGTGCCAGGTCTGGATGGAGCCCCAGTCGTGGCCGACGAGGTGGACGGGGCGGTCCGGACTGACGGCGTCGGTGACGGAGCGCAGGTCGTCGGCGAGCTGGTCCAGGAGGTAGCCGGAGCGCTCGTCGGGGGCGGTGGAGTGCCCTGCGCCCCGGACGTCGTAGGTGACGACGTGGTGGTCGACGGCCAGGTCCGCCGCGAGGGCGTCCCAGACGGCGGCGTTGTCGGGGTAGCCGTGGACCAGTACCAGGGTGGGTCGGCCGGGGTCTCCGGCGGTGTAGACGGCCAGGCTCTGCCCGTCGGTGGCGGTGACGCGGAGGGAGGGTCGGGTGCTCATGCGGTCGCGGTCTCCTCGCTGGCGGCGGCGGGTGCGGGTGACGTCCGGGCCCAGCGGCGGACGTGCGGGAGGTCGTCGTCGAGCCAGTGGGCGTCGTCCTCGGTGACGACGAGGATCTCCTCGAACTTCACCCCGAGGTCGCGGAAGCCGATGTGGGGCTCGACCGCCCACAGACCGGGCGTGGCCGGGTGAGCGGAGACGTCGCCGTCCGCCCACAGGGGGGAGCGGTGGTGCAGGCGTTCGACGACGAGGTCGCCGACCAGCGTCTGGAGGGAGCGCACGCCGAAGCCCGCGACGATCGCGCGGGGCAGCCGCGATGTGACCTTCCCGAGCTGGTGGGCGATGACGCGGCCGGGGTAGACGCGGTGCCGGTTGTCGTAGCCCTGCTCGCGGATGAGGGCGTCCACGGCGCGGTAGACGTCCTGGAGGGTGTCGCCCGCCCGGACCCGTTCGACGATCAGGGACCGGTGCGCGCGCAGGTCGTCCATGAGCAGGTCGTGCAGGGGGTTCTCGCCCAGGTAGCCGGAATAGCCGATGTCGGCGACGTAGCCGTCCCGGACGGGGGCGCAGTCGAGGATGAAGGCCATGCCCTCCTCCAGACGGCGACCGGTCGGGAAGAACTGGAACGGGACGCGGAAGTTCCGGAAGGCGGTGCGGTCGCCGAACCAGGCGAAGGGGGTGTGGAACCAGTCCTGGACCCCGCGCGCCTCCAGGAGTTCGCGGACGCGCCGGGCGGCCTCTCTTTCGGTCACGCCGGGTTCGAGGGCGGCCGCCACGTCGCTGGCGGCCTGGTAGGCGAGTTGTTGCAGCTCACGGAAGGCGTCGAGCTCGGCCCGGGCGGTAGTGTCCCCGGTCACATTCTTGTGAGACATTCCGTCATGTTAGACAAAGTGTCAATAAGAGTCCAGAGGTGTCCTGCCGGGGTGTGTCGTCTAGGCCCCCGGAGACGACGGAGGCCGCGTCCGCCGGAGTCGGCGGGCGCGGCCGAGGAGTGGGTGCCAGGAGCTGGGCGGGGGTGGAAAGGGCGGGTGGTGCCGGGGTCGGACCCCCGACGGCGGCGGGACGGGTGGGTGGGGCGGCGGGCTGCCTAGGTGTACTCAACCTCGATGGTCAGTACACCTAGTGCGCGCCCTCGTAGGTGTGGAGCGACTCGCTGATCTTCTCGGCGGCGGACACCACGGCCTGGGAGTGCATGCGGCCCGGGGAGCGGGTGAGGCGTTCTATCGGTCCGGAGACGGACACGGCGGCGATCACGCGGCCGCCGGGTCCGGACACCGGGGCCGACACCGAGGCCACCCCCTGTTCGCGCTCGGCGACGCTCTGGGCCCAGCGGCGGCGGCGCACCTGCGCGAGGCTGGCGGCCGTGAAACGCGCGCCCACGAGAGAGCGCCGGATGCGGTCGGAGTCCTCCCAGGCCAGCAGGACCTGGGCGGCCGATCCGGCGTTCATCGGGAGTTCGCTGCCCACGGGGACGGTGTCGCGCAGGCCGCTGCTGCGTTCGGAGGCGGCCACGCACACCCGGAGATCGCCCTGGCGGCGGTAGAGCTGGGCGCTCTCGCCGGTGAGGTCGCGCAGCTGCACCAGGACCGGAGCGGCCACGGCCAGCAGGCGGTCCTCGCCCGTGGCGATCGACAGCTCTCCCAGGCGCGGTCCGAGTACGAACCTGCCCTGGCTGTCCCTGGTGACCATGCGGTGCCGTTCCAGGGCGACGGCGAGACGGTGGGCGGTGGGGCGGGCCAGACCGGTGATCTGGACCAGCTGGGCCAGCGACGCGGGCCCCGACTCCAGGGCGTCGAGGACGGACATCGTCTTGTCCAGGACACCGACACCGCTGGATGAGCTAGAGTTGTCCATGGCTTGATATTGCCGTCTCGAAATATGGAATGCAAGTCGGCCGCACATCCGTGCGCGAGGCCCGCGGCCCAGGCGAAGCACCCCGTGACGAGGCGAGCACGAGACGCGACACACGAGAGGGGCGATCGCCCATGGCACGCACGATGGCCGAGAAGGTCTGGGAGGAGCACGTCGTCAGGCGTGCCGACGGCGAGCCGGACCTGCTCTACATCGACCTCCACCTCGTCCACGAGGTGACCAGCCCGCAGGCCTTCGAGGGCCTGCGCCTGGCGGGTCGCGGCGTGCGCCGTCCGGACCTGACCATCGCCACCGAGGACCACAACGTCCCCACCACGGACCTCCTGGCCCCGATCGCCGACCCGGTGTCCCGCAAGCAGGTCGAGACCCTGCGCAAGAACTGCTCCGACTTCGGCGTGCGCCTGCACCCCATGGGCGACATCGACCAGGGCGTCGTGCACGTGGTCGGCCCGCAGCTCGGCCTCACCCAGCCCGGTATGACCGTGGTCTGCGGGGACAGCCACACGAGCACCCACGGCGCGTTCGGCGCGCTGGCCTTCGGTATCGGCACCAGCCAGGTCGAGCACGTCCTGGCCACCCAGACCCTGCCGATGCAGCCGTTCAAGACCATGGCCGTCACCGTCAACGGAACGCTCCGGCCCGGGGTGTCCGCCAAGGACATCATCCTCGCCGTGATCGCGAAGATCGGTACCGGCGGGGGCCAGGGCTACGTCATCGAGTACCGGGGCGAGGCCATCGAGGCCCTGTCCATGGAGGCGCGTATGACGGTGTGCAACATGTCGATCGAGGCGGGCGCCCGAGCCGGGATGATCGCCCCGGACCAGACCACCTTCGACTACGTCCAGGGCCGCCCGCACGCACCCCGGGGTGCCGACTTCGACGCCGCGGTCGAACACTGGAAGGGCCTGCGCACCGACGAGGGCGCCGAGTTCGACGCGGAGGTGGTCCTGGACGCGGACGAGCTCAGCCCGTTCGTCACCTGGGGCACCAACCCGGGCCAGGGAGTGCCGCTGGACGCCTCCGTGCCCGACCCCGCGTCCTACGAGGACCCCTCGGCGCGCGCCGCCGCCGAGAAGGCCCTCGCGTACATGGACCTGCGCGCCGGCACGCCCATGCGCGAGGTGCGGGTGGACACCGTCTTCCTCGGCTCCTGCACCAACGGACGGATCGAGGACCTGCGCGCCGCCGCCGAGGTCGTGCGCGGCCGCAGGGTCGCCGACGGCGTCCGGATGCTCGTGGTCCCCGGTTCCATGCGGGTCAAGGAGCAGGCCAACGAGGAGGGCCTGGGACAGGTCTTCCTGGACGCGGGCGCCGAGTGGCGCGAGGCGGGCTGTTCCATGTGCCTGGGCATGAACCCCGACCAGCTCAAGCCGGGCGAGCGCAGCGCCTCCACCTCCAACCGCAACTTCGAGGGCCGTCAGGGCCGGGGCGGGCGTACGCACCTGGTCTCGCCGCAGGTCGCCGCCGCCACCGCCGTGCGCGGCACCCTGTCCTCGCCCGCCGACCTGGACCCGCAGTAGTCCCCGACCCCGTCAGGAGAGTCCTCCCATGGAGAAGTTCGACGTCCACACCGGTCGGGCCGTCCCGCTGCGCGCCAGCAACGTCGACACCGACCAGATCATCCCCGCTGTCTACCTCAAGCGGGTCAGCCGCACCGGGTTCGAGGACGGCCTGTTCGCCGAGTGGCGCAGGAACGACCCCGACTTCGTGCTCAACCGCCCCGAGTACCAGGGTGCGTCCGTCCTGGTGGCCGGGCCCGACTTCGGTACCGGCTCCTCCCGCGAGCACGCGGTGTGGGCGCTCCAGGACTACGGCTTCAGGGCGGTGCTGTCCCCGCGCTTCGCCGACATCTTCCGGGGCAACTCGCTCAAGGGCGGTCTGCTGACGGTCCTGCTGCCGCAGGAGGTCATCGACCGCGTGTGGGCGGCGGTCGAGGCCGACCCCTCGGTCGAGGTGACCGTGGACCTGGTGGCCCGCGAGGTGCGGGTTCCGGCTATCGACGTGCGGGAGCCGTTCGAGCTCGACGACTACACCCGGTGGAGGTTGTTGGAGGGTCTGGACGACATCGCCCTGACGCTCCGTCACACGGACGAGATCGGTGCGTTCGAGGCCACCCGCGAGCCCTGGAAGCCGGTCACGCTCTAGCTCCGCAACGCCGCTCCGACACGGGATCGGGGGTCGCTGTGACTCAGCGCACCCACGGTCCCGAATAATTTTACCTTTACTTGACGTGAGCGCTCGCTTACCGGCTTTGTGCCCTTAAGCTCGGCGCGTCCGAAGCCCGGAATCCGGTTATACGTAGGCTTTTGAGGGCCGCAGAAGGGGGCAAAAGGGGCCGGTTCGCCACCCCCGTCCCTTGCGTACCGTTCGTCGCGGAGGGTGACCTCGCAGGTAGGAAGGGGCCCGACACGCCTTGCCCGTGGGCGTTTGTATTTGTGTAAGGGCCTCTGCTTCCCCTAATTTCGTGCGAGCAAGGGGGAACCGGAGGAACCTTATGAACAAGCGTGACCTGATCGACGCGATCTCCGACCGTCTCGGAGACAAGAAGACCGCGACCGAAGCGGTCAACGCTGTGCTTGAGACCATTCAGGCCACCGTGGCGTCGGGCGACAAGGTCGCCATCACGGGCTTCGGCGTTTTCGAGAAGTCCGAGCGTGCGGCTCGCACCGCCCGCAACCCCGCCACTGGCGCCACGATCAACGTCCCCGCGAGCTTCGTTCCGAAGTTCCGCGCTGGCGCTGACTTCAAGGCTCTCGTCAACGGCGACAAGAAGTAGCCTCGCCGCCGTCAGGCGGACAGGCCGTACCCGCCCGGGCTCCCCAGAGGGGGTCCGGGCGGAGTGCTGTCCGCTCCAGCAGCGCGTGCGTGCGGGGTCCCACCCCCAGCGCCCGCGCGGCCGCCAGGTCCTCGGGGGTGTCCACGTCCCGCCGCACCGTGTCGGAGCCGGGGACGACGAGCTCCCGCGCCCCACCCGCCAGGTGGCGGGCGCGCGAGGCCCCCTCGAACGCGGGGGCCAGCCGCCTCCCGGGCGCCGCGGCCAGGAGCGTGGTGCCCACGCCGGGCGTGTCCGGCAGGAACGACCGCCCGTGGGCCGAGGCGGCCGCCAGGACGCGCTCCAGCTCCTCGGGGCGCAGCGCGGGCAGGTCGGCCGAGAGGGCGCACACTCCCAGACCCGGCGTCCGCTCCGCCGCCACCCGGGCCCCGTGCTCCAGGGCGGGGTTGAGGCCGCCGCCCGGTTCGCCGCCGACCACCACCGCGCCCAGGGGCGCCAGCTCGGCCCGCGCTCGGGGGTCCTCGGTCACCACGAACACGGCCGCCGCGGCCGCGCACGACCGCGCTGCGGCCACCGTGTCGCAGGCGATGGCCAGCGCCAGTTCCTCCCGCCGATCCCCAGCGGCCCGGGTCAGTCGTGTCTTGGCGGCGCCGAGGTGCTTGACTGGGACGATCAGGGACCAGCGCGACCCGGCGCGCATGCCCCCGTCACGCTCTCCTGAGCCGGTCACGGTTCCCCCGGGACGTAGATGCGGCCACGACAGTGACGAGGGTAGGCGTTCGGGGTACGGCGCGGCGCGGGAACCCTGGCCGTGTCCGACGGGACCGGAAACGGCGTCACCCGGAACCTCGGTACACGTCCTAGACTGAGTCGGTTGTGCTTCCGTGGTCCGGACCGGGCCGGGAGCGAGAAGTGAGGAGTCCCCCGTGGCCAAGCAACGAGAATCGCGATGGGTCAAGTGGGTCGTGTCCCGCATCGTCCGGTTCGTCCTGTGGTTCGTGACCAAGCCCGAATGGAGGGGCACCGAGAACGTGCCCGCCCAGGGCGGGGTGATCATCGCGGCCAACCACCTGTCCGTGACCGACCCCCTCACCGTCGCGCACTTCCTCTACATCGGTGCCCGCCGCTGGCCGACCTTCACCATGAAGGACGGGGTTATGAAGATCCCCGTGGTCCGCTCGGTGGCCCGGAGCACCGGCCAGATCCCGATCAAGCGCGGCAGCGCCGACGCGGTCAAGGCCCTGGGCGAGGCCGAGAAGGCGCTGGTCCAGGACGGATCGTCGGTGATCTTCTACCCCGAGGGCACCTGCACCCGCGACCCGCAGCTGTGGCCGATGACCGCCAAGAACGGCGTGGCCCGGCTGGCCCTGACCACCGGTGTCCCCGTCGTCCCGGTCGCGCACTGGGGAGAGCAGGACATCCTCCCCTACGGCGAGAAGAAGCCGCGGCTGCTGCCCCCGCGCAAGCGAATCCAGTTCAACGCCGGTCCGCCGGTGGACCTGTCCGCCTTCCAGGGGCAGCCGCTCACCGCGACCGTCCTCGACGGCGCCACCCGCGCGATCATGGCCGACATCACCGCGCTCCAGGCGCAGATCCGGGGCGAGCGCCCGCCGGCCGAGCCCTTCGACTACCGCAAGGCCCGCCAGGAGCAGGCCGAGGCCAGGCGCGCGGAGCGCGGCGAGGGCACCGGAGAGGCGGAGACCGGGGGCGACGAGAGCCCTGGGGGCACCGCCGACAGCGACAACGGCAAGAACAGCACGGGGGCATGACCGACCAGATGGGCGCTGACAACGTGAAGGTCGCGGTTCTGGGCAGCGGGTCCTGGGGGACCGCGTTCGCGAACATCGTCGCCGACGCCGCGGACCTCGCGCGCAAGAACGGTGAGGGACCCGTGGCCGACGTGGTCCTGTGGGGCCGCCGGGCCGAGGTGGTCGACACGATCAACGAGTCCTCGGAGAACCCCGACTACTTCCCGGGGATCACGCTCAACGGGGGGCTGCGGGCCACCACCGACCCGGCGGAGGCGCTGAGCGGCGCCCGGGTCGTGGTGCTGGCCGTCCCCTCGCAGACCCTGCGGGGGAACCTCGCCTCCTGGCGCGAGCACATCGCGGAGGACGCCGTGGTCGTCAGCCTCATGAAGGGTGTCGAGCTCGGCACCCTCATGCGGATGAGCCAGGTCGTCGGTGAGGTGCTGGACCTGCCCCGTGAGCGGATCGCCGTGGTGTCCGGGCCCAACCTGGCCCGGGAGATCATGGAGCGCCAGCCCGCCACCGCCGTGGTCGCCTGCCCGCACGAGGAGACGGCCGTGCTCCTCCAGGGGCTGTGCCGGTCCGCCTACTTCCGCCCCTACACCAGCACGGACCTGGTGGGCGTGGAGATCGGCGGCGCCATGAAGAACGTGATCGGCCTGGCGGTCGGCGTCGCCGAGGGCATGGGCTTCGGCGACAACACCAAGGCCTCGCTGATCACCCGGGGCCTGGCCGAGACCACGCGTCTGGCGGTCACCCTCGGCGCGGACGAGCACACCCTGTCCGGACTGGCCGGGATGGGCGACCTGGTGGCGACGTGCTCGTCCCCGCTGTCGCGGAACCGGACCTTCGGTGAGAAACTGGGCGCGGGCAAGACCCTCGAACAGGTCGTCGCGGAGACCAGGCAGACGGCGGAGGGGGTCAAGTCCTCCGAGTCGATCCTCGAACTCGGGTGGACCCACGGGGTCGACATGCCGATCACCGAGGCCGTCGTCAAGATGATGCACCACGACATGAGCCCGGCGCAGGCGCTGCTGGCGTTCATGTCACGCAGCACCAAGCCCGAGCGCTACGGCGTCTGAGAGCGAGCACGATGACACACACACCCGGTCCCGGGAGCGCGGGGGAGCACACGCGGGCGGTACGGGCCCCGGAGGCCCCGGTCCCCACCGAACGCCCCATGCGGATGCCCGTCCACCGCGCCACCACCTACGCGTTCGAGACCTCGCAGGGGTTCGCGGACGTGCTGGCCGGTACGCGTGACGGCTACTCCTACGCCCGCATCGACAGCCCCACCGTGGACGCCTTCGCCGACGCGGTCGCGGCGCTGGAGGGCGCGGGACTCCCGGGCCGGGTGCGCGGCCAGGCCTTCTCCTCCGGCATGGCGGCCATCAGCACCGTGCTGATGGCCCTCACGGAGGCCGGCGCGCACGTGGTGGCCTCCCGCTCGATCTACGGCAACACGTACTCGCTGCTGGACCGGCTGCTGCGCCGGTTCGGCGTGCGGACCGACTTCGTGGACGTCACCGACCTGGACGCCGTGCGCGCGGCGGTCACCCCCGAGACCCGGGTGGTGTTCACCGAGACGCTCTCCAACCCGTCCATGACCGTCTCCGACCTGCCCGGCCTGGCGCGCGTCGCCCGTGAGGCGGGGGCCGCGCTGGTGGTGGACTCCACGTTCGCCTCCCCTGCGGTCTGCCGTCCCCTGGAGCACGGCGCGGACGTGGTCGTGCACTCGGCCACCAAGTACCTGGGCGGGCACAGCGACACCACCGGCGGTGTCGCTGTGGCCGCGCCGGAGCTGATCGACCGCGTCCGTTCGGCGCGGATTGACCTCGGTCCGTGCCT
Organism: Nocardiopsis sp. NPDC006938; assembly: GCF_042869555.1. NCBI lineage: Bacteria > Bacillati > Actinomycetota > Actinomycetes > Streptosporangiales > Nocardiopsidaceae > Nocardiopsis > Nocardiopsis sp. NPDC006938. Next base: position 210,643 of record NZ_JBIAGA010000010.1, read on the forward strand.
GGCACCGGACGAGGCCTACCTGCTGCACCGGGGCCTGGAGACCCTTCCGCTGCGGGTCGAGCGCCAGTGCGCGACCGCCGCGGTCTTCGCCGAGGCCCTGGAGGGGCACCCGCTGGTGGAGCGGGTCGACCACCCCTCGCTGGCCTCGCACCCCGGGCACGCGCTGGCACGGGAACTGTTCGACGCCGGGCGCCACGGCGCGGTCGTCACCGTCCACCCGCGCGGCGGCCGCGACGAGGGCATGGCCTTCGCCGACCGGCTGAGGGTGGCCACCATCGCCGCCTCACTGGGCGGCACGCACACACTGGCCGGACACGTGGCCTCCACCTCGCACCGGAACATGAGCGCGGACGAACTGGCCGCCGCCGGCGTCACCCCGGGCGCCGTCCGGTTCTCCATCGGTCTGGAGGACCCCCACGACCTCGTCGAGGACGCCCTCGCGGCGCTCGACGGGACAACGTGACACACGGGTGCAATCCACCCGTACCGGATTCATCAGCAGGCGAGATAGGGTCAGGCAGCATGTCGTCCGAGCAGCGCAAGATTCGGGTCGCCGTCGTCTTCGGCGGTCGTAGTTCCGAGCACGAGATCTCCTGCGTCACGGCGGGCAGCGTCCTGTCCGTGATCGACCAGGACCGTTACGAGGTCGTTCCCGTGGGCATCACGCCCACCGGAAACTGGGTCCTGGCCTCGGGCGATCCCGAGAGCCTGCGCATCGACGCGGCGACCAAGACCCTGCCGACCGTCTCGGAGGAGGGCACGGACATCGCCCTGCCCTTCGACACGGCGGGCCAGCTCATGACCGTCAGCCCCGACCAGGGCACGCGGCGGCTGGCGGAGGTCGACGTGGTCCTGCCGCTGCTCCACGGCCCCTTCGGCGAGGACGGCACCATTCAGGGCCTCTTCGAGATGATGGGCGTGCGCTACGCGGGCGCCGGGGTGTTCTCCAGCGCCGCCGCCATGGACAAGGTCTTCATGAAGGCCCTGCTGGTCGGCAACTCCATTCCCACCAGCGACTACGTCGCCATCACCGACCGCAGCTGGCGCACCGAGCGCAAGAAGGTCCTGGACGACGTCGCGGAGCTGGGCCGGACGGTGTTCGTCAAGCCCGCCCGCGCCGGGAGCAGCGTCGGCATCAGCAAGGTGAGGGACTCCTCGGACACCGACGCCGTGGTCGCCGCCGTCGAGGCCGCCCGCGAGCACGACCCCAAGGTGCTGGTCGAGGCGCAGGTCATCGGCCGCGAGATCGAGTGCGGGGTGCTGGAGTCCGAGGACGGCGGCACCCCCGACGTCTCGTTCCCCGCCGAGGTGCACGTGGCCGAGGGCTTCGACTTCTACGACTTCGAGGCCAAGTACCTGTCTACGAGCGGCCTCACCATCCCCGCCGAGATCCCCGAGGAGGCCACCGCCCGCCTGCGCGCGATGGCCGCCGACGTCTTCGAGGCCATGGGCTGCGAGGGGCTGGCCCGGGTGGACTTCTTCTACACCGAGGACGGCCGAATCCTCGTCAACGAGCTCAACACGATGCCCGGGTTCACGCCGTCGTCGGCCTTCCCGCAGATGTGGGGGGCCACCGGCCTGGACTACGCAGCCCTCGTCGAGCGCATGATCACCACGGCGCTGCGCCGTGACCCCGGCCTGCGCTGACCGCACGGGAACGAGAGGAGGGGGCGGACGACCCGGAGTCGTCCGCCCCCTCGTGTGTCGAGGTCCCACGGAGGCCTGAGGTGGCTACTGGGGCTTCTGCGGTGTCTCGGGCAGGTTCGGGTCGGAGTCCGGCGACGTGCTCGGCTCCTGGGGCGTCTCGGGCAGCAGCTCGCGCGCGAGGATGGTGCCGCCGGCGGTCGCCGCCGGGAACACCGCCACGGCGACGAACGGGATCGCGAGCAGGAAGTAGGTGGGGACCGCGAAGCCCAGGGCGCGCCAGCGCCGGGTCCCCATGAAGCGGCGCCGGTCGCGGACGAGCAGCAGGCCACGGCGGTCGAAGGCGCTGGCAGTCAGTTCGATGCACAGGAGCCAGCCGCCCATCACGGCGGTCAGGACCGGTCCGATCAGCCAGCCGACCAGCGGGATCAGGCCCAGCAGGAACGCGCAGACGGTCACCACGAGGGAGACCAGCACGATCCCCAGGGACTGCCGGATCGCCCGGGCCACCCCGGCGGCCAGGGACTCGTCCTGCGCCTCGGGCGCCCCGCCCAGCTCCTGTTCGACCAGCTCCGCGATCCGGTCGTAGACGGGCGCGCCCAGGGTCAGGGTGACGGTCGTGAACGCCACCACCATGACCAGGACCGCCCCGGCGAGCAGACCCACGGACAGGGCGCCGCGCAGCAGCCCCTGCCAGACGGTGTCCCACTCCCGGGCGAACGGCGTCGCCCACGCGACCAGGTCCGTCAGGTTCACCGCGAGCGTGATCAGCGCCGCCAGGAACAGCAGGGACGTCACGAGCGCGGGCAGCGCGCCCAACAGGAACAGGCGTGGTTTGCGCAGCACGATCGCCAGACCGCGCAGCAGAACGCCGAAACCACCGAAGACCTCACGTACGGGATTCACGGGCGAACACTAGCGCTCCGGAAGGACCGGTTCCACCCGTTGCCCGCCACCGCCCTCAACGGACGCCTACGGCGCGGTACCATCCCGGCTGCTCCATCAGCTCCGCGTGCGTTCCGGACTGGATCACCCGGCCGTCGCGGACCACGTGGACGCGGTCCACCCGGTCCAGCCCGGTGAGGTCGTGGGTGATGAGCAGGGTCGAGAACCCCTCTGCCGCGTCGAGCAGGTCGTCCACCACCGCGTCGCGGGTGTCCGGGTCCAGGTGCGCCGTCGGCTCGTCCAACACCAGCACGCGCGGCGCGGCCAGCACCGCGCGGGCGAGCGCCAGCCGCTGCCGCATCCCGCCGCTCAGGCCCATGCCGTGCGACCCCACCTGGGTGTCCAGGCCCTTGGGCATCGCCTCGACCTCACCGGCCAGCCGCACCCTGCGCAGCGCCGCCCACAGCTCCTCGTCCCCGGCTCCCGGGCTCGCCAGGCGCAGGTTCTCCCGGAGCGTGGAAGCGAACACGTGCGGGTCCTGCGGGACCCCGCTCACCAACCGGCGGACCTCGTCGGCCGGGTAGTCGGTCACGTCCACCCCGCCGATCTCCACGCGGCCGCCGTCCGGGTCCCGGAAGCGCAGCAGCACCGACGCGAGCGTGCTCTTGCCCGCGCCGCTCGGCCCCACCACCGCCACCGTCGCCCCTGCGGGAATCTCCAGGTCCACACCGTCCAGCGCCCACGGTTCGTCGGGACCGTAGCGCACGCGCAGTCCGCGAACGCGCACGGTCGCGTCGTCGTCCGGGTCGATCTCCAGCCCCTCCCGAGCGGGAGGGGCCACGCCGGGAGGTGTGTCCAGAACCCCGAACAGCCGCTCGCCACTGGCCCGGATCGCACCCAGCCGGGCCGCGACGGCGGGCAGCGGGGCGACGATCTCGAAGGCGGCCAGCGTCGTCAGCACCAGCACCGCCAGCGCGGTCGGGCCGATCGTCCCCTCCTCCACGGCGAGCACGCCCAAGAACAGCGCGCCCCACACGGTCAGCCCGGTGATGAGGGTGGTGGCCCCGGCACTCAGCCCCAGCGTGGCCGCGTCGCGCCGGGCCACCCGGGTGAGTTCGGCGTCCGCCGCGTTCACCCGGGCCACCTGACGCTCCATGGCCCCGTAGGCGACCAGGTCCGGAGCACCCTGGAGGGTGTCCACCAGGGTCGTGGAGAGTCGGCCCCGGGCGCGGGCCTCCCGCCGTCCGGGGCCGCGCCCCAGCGCTGCGGCGGCGAGCGGCACCGCGAGTCCGGCCAGCAGCAGGCCCCCGGCGAGCAGCAGGCCCCCGGGGACGTACACCACGGTCAGGAACAGCACCGTGGCCCCACCGGTGACCACCGACACCAACGGCGGGGTGAGGCCGCGCACCAGCAGGTCGAGGGTGGCCTCGGTGTCGTTGACCAGGCGCGAGACCAGGTCGCCAGAGCGGAACCGACCGAACGGTTCGGTCCGCGCCAGCCGCTCGTACACCCGGACCCGCACCTCGGCGAGGGTGCGGAACGCGGCGTCGTGCGTGACCAGCCGCTCCAGGTAGCGCGTCACCCCCTTACTCACTCCGAGCGCCCGGGTGGCGACCACGGCCACGCTGAGGGCGGTGATGGAGGGGTGGTTCGCGGCGGTGGCCAGCATCCACGCGGCCACTCCCAGCAGCGCCACGCCCGAACCGGTGGCGGCGGCGCCGAGCAGCACGCCCAGGGCGAACCGCGCGCTCCGGGGCCGGGCCAGACCGATCATCCGGCGCAGCGGGTCCCGGCGCCGTTCCCGCTCACTGACCTCCGGCGGGGCCGTCCCGGTGCTCATCGGCGGGCCTCCCCGGTGAGCAGGGGAAGCGCGGCGGTCCGAAGGTGCGCGCCGAGCGCGGACTCGGCCCATCCGGTGTCATGCGCGACGATCACGGCGGTGCGTCCCTCCAGCAGGCGGGCCATGGCGGTGCGTACCGCCCTGGCGTTCTCGGGGTCGAGGTGCGCGGTGGGCTCGTCCAGCAGGACCAGCGGCGCGTCCCGGCACAGCGCCCGGGCCAGGGCGATCCGCTGGCGCTGTCCGGCGGACAGGCGCGCGCCCCGCTCGCCCAGCCGGGTCCCGTACCCCTCGGGGAGCGCGGACACGAACGCGTCGGCCTCGGCCATGCGGGCGGCCTCCCGCACGCGTTCCATGTCGGCGTCGGGGGCGCCCAGCCGGATGTTGTCGGCGACGGACACGTCGAACAGGTACGGGTGCTGAGGGACCCAGGCGAGGCCCAGCCGCCAGTCGTCGGCGGGGACCCGGTCCATCGGGGTCCACCCGCCGCCGGGGGCCCGGACGCTGATCCGTCCCGAGGTGGGTTCGGTGAGCCGTAGCAGGAGCGAGAGCAGGGTGGTCTTGCCGCTACCGCTCGGGCCGGTGAGCAGCAGGTGTTCACCGGAGCGGACGGTCAGGTCCAGCCCGGACAGGGCGGGGACGTCCCGGCCGGGGTAGAGCAGCCCCACCCCCTCGAAGCGGATGTCGCCCGAGGCGGCGGGCGCGGGCGAGCCGGTCGGGGTGGGGGTCGGCCGCTCCTCACCGTCCCCGTCCGGAGGCGGCGACCCTCGTCGGCGGTCGAGTTCGGTGAACACCTGGTCGGCGGCGGCCACGCCCTCCATGCTCGCGTGGAACCGGGCGCCCACCTCACGCAGCGGAAGATAGGCCTCGGGCGCCAGGATCAGCACCAGAAGGGCGGTCTGGTAGTCCATGTGCCCGCCCAACAGACGCAGCCCGACCTCGACGGCGACCAGCGCGACCGCGAGGGTCGCCAGGAGTTCCAGGGCGAACGCGGACAGGAACGCGATCCGCAGGGTCCCCATGGTGGCGGCCCGGTGGTCCTCGCCGACCTTGCGGATGATGGCGGCCTGCGCCTTGGCCCGGCGGAACACCGCCAGGGTGGGCAGCCCCTCCACCACGTCGAGGAAGTGCCCGCCCAACCTGCTCAGGAGCCGCCACTGGCGTTCGGTCCGCTGCTGCGTGTGCATGCCGATCAGGGCCATGAAGACCGGGATGAGCGGCAGGGTCACCAGGATGACGATCCCGGAGATCCAGTCCGCCCAGAAGACCACGGCCAGCACCGCGACCGGCACGATGCAGGCCAGCACCAGCTGGGGCAGGTAGCGGGAAAAGTACTCGTCGAGGGCGTCCAGACCGCGGGTGGCCAGGGTCACCAGCTCACCGGCCCTCGGCGACCCGTCCTCGCGGTCGCCTCCCTCGGCGAGCCACACGCGGCCCCGGCCGGTCACGTGGGCGACGAGCCTGCGGCGCAGCTGCGACTTGGTGCGGGCGGCGCTGTGCAGGGCGGAGGCCTCGGCGAGGTAGGAGAGCAGGGCGCGGGCGATCGCGACCCCGGCCACGGCGGCGATCATCCAGCCGAGGACGTCCATGCCCTGACCGGCCCACGCTCCGGTGATGACCCGGGAAAGCAGCCAGGCCTGCGTGAGGATGAGGCCGGTGATCAGCACGCCGCTGGCGACGGTGACGGCCAGGTGGGTTCGGACCGCGCCCGCGGTGCGGACCAGGCGCGGATCGAGCGGTTTCATGTGCGTGAACCTCGTGGCGTCGGAGCCCGGCCGGGCGGACCGGCCGGTGCGGCGGATGTGTCGGGGCGGACACGGGGCACGGTGCGGTCCGCGTCCCAGTATCCAGCGCCGGTTCCGGGTGGCGCGGCACCCCCCGCCTCCCCGGGTGGTGCGGGAGGCGGGGGTGGCCGATTCAGGAGACCCGTTCCGGTTTCCGCTCGGCCGGGGGTGTCGACAGGCTGACCTGGTCGCCGGTCACCCGCTTGCGGAACACCCAGTAGCTCCAGGCCTGGTAGCCGATCACCAGCGGGAGGAACACCAGGGCGACCCACGACATCACGGTGAGCGTGTAGTCGGCGGAGGAGGCGTTGTGGACGGTGAGGCTGAACGCCGGGTCGGTGGTGGAGGGGAGCACGTTCGGGAACAACGACCCGAACAGCGCGGTCACGGCGGCCAGGATGGTCACCGCGGTGGCCGCGAACGACCAGCCCTCACGGCGGAACCAGGCCGCCGCGACCCCCGCCGCCAGGGCCAGGACGGCGACCAGTACGAGCGGGAGCGTCCACGGCTTGCCGTACGCGAGCTGGGTCCACAGCAGGAACCCCGCCCCGGCCGGGACCGCGACGCACGCGGTCAGCAGGGCGGCGCGGTGGGCGCGGACGCGGACCGGGCCGTCCGTCTTCAGGGTCAGGAAGACGGCCCCGTGCAGGGTGAACAGGGACAGCGTCGTGACCCCGCCTAGCAGGGCGTACGGGTTGAGCAGGTCCAGCAGGGAGGCGGTGACGATGTGGTCGGAGTCCATCGCCACCCCCCGCACGATGTTGGCGAAGGCCACGCCCCACAGGAACGCGGGAACGGAGCTGCCGAAGAAGATCGCCCGGTCCCACCAGTCCTGCCAGCGCGGGTCGTCGCGCTTGCCCCGGTACTCGAAGGCCACGCCGCGCAGGATGAGCGCGATGAGGATGAGGAACAGGGGCACGTAGAACCCGCTGAACAGGGACGCGTACCAGGCGGGGAAGGCGGCGAACATGGCGCCGCCCGCGGTGAGCAGCCACACCTCGTTGGCGTCCCAGACCGGGCCGATGGAGTTGATGGCGACGCGCCGGTCGACGGAGTTGCGCCTGCCCATGAAGGGCAGCAGGGTGCCCACCCCGAAGTCGAATCCCTCCAGGACGAAGTACCCGATCCACAGGACCGCGATGGCGACGAACCAGATGACGGCCAGTTCCATGGTCGTTGGCTCCTAGTAGCTGAAGTGGGGGATCTGGGACTCGTCCTCGTCGTTCTCCAGATCCGGGACCAGGTGTGAGGGGCCCTTCTTGACGTACTTCCAGAGCAGGCCGACCTCGATGACGAACAGCAGCCCGTACACGGCGGTGAAGACGCCCAGGCTCATGGCGACCGTCCCGAGGCTGACTCCGGGGGAGACGCTGTTCGCGGTGAGCAGTTCGCCGTGGACGGTCCAGGGCTGGCGCCCCATCTCGGTGAGCACCCATCCGAAGATGTTGGCGAGCAGGGCGGCGGGCAGCGCGGCGATCGCGGCGTAGTAGAACCACCGGGTCCTGGGCAGCCGCTTCCGCCCGCGGGTGAGCCACAGCCCCAGGGCGGCCACGGCCACCCCGAAGATCCCGAAGCCCATCATGAGGCGGAAGGCCCAGTAGACGACGAACACGTTGGGGATGTAGTCCCCCGGTCCGTAGTACTCCTCGTAGGCCTCCTGGAGGTTGTTCATCCCGTGCACCTCGCCGTCGAAGTGCCCGGTGGCCAGGAAGCTGAGGATGTTGGGGACGCCGACGTCGATCGGGTTGTACCGGGCCTCGGTGTCGCCGACCGCGAAGGTGGAGAAGGGAGCGCCCTCCTCCGTCTCCCACAGGGCCTCGGCGGCGGCGAGCTTCATGGGTTCGTACTCGGCGGCGAGCTTGGCCTGGTGGTCGCCGGAGACGAACGTGAGCGCCCCGGCCAGCAGGGTGAAGACCAGTCCGACCCTGAGGGTGGAGCGGAAGAGCGCGAGGTCCCGTCGGGGCGGGGTGACTCCGGCCTCGCCGGTGTCGCCGTGCCGGGTGTTGCGCCACAGCTTGAACGCGCTGACGGCCACCACGAAGAGACCCGCCGTGACGAAGGCGGCCGAGACGGTGTGCAGGTAGGTGGACCAGGCCTGGTCGTTGCTGAGCACGGCCCAGATGTCGTTGAGCTCGGCGCGGCCGTTCTCCGGGTTGACCTCGTAGCCGACCGGGCGGCGCATCCAGGCGTTGGCGGCCAGGATGAAGTACGCCGACAGGTTGGTGCCGACGGCGACCACCCAGATGCAGGCCAGGTGGACGCCGCGCGGCAGTCGGTGCCAGCCGAAGATCCACAGCCCGATGAAGGTGGACTCCAGGAAGAAGGCGAGCAGGGCCTCCATGGCCAGGGGCGCTCCGAAGACGTCGCCGACGAAGCGCGAGTACTCGCTCCAGTTCATGCCGAACTGGAACTCCTGCACGATCCCGGTGACCACGCCCATGGCGAAGTTGATCAGGAACAGCTTGCCGAAGAACTGGGTGGCCTGGAGGTACTCGTGTCTTCCGGTGCGGTACCAGAAGGTCTGGAGCACGGCCACGATGAACGAGAGCCCGATCGTCAGGGGGACGAAGAGGAAGTGGTAGATCGTGGTGACACCGAACTGCCACCTCGCCAGGTCTAGAGCTTCCATGCCAGCCTCTCAGTTACCGACCGCCGGTAGTACTACGAACTGTAGTGCTACTTGCTGTCGTACTTCGGGGTACCCCCCTGAGAGACCGGACACGTCGGGGCCGCGCCCCGACGAACGACGGCGGCGCGCCCCCGGTACGAGGGCGCGCCGCCGTGCTGTCGCTGGTGGGTCCGCTCCGACGTGCCGGCCGGTCGGAGCTGGTTCAGGGGAGGGGGACTACCGGCGCGACTCCAGCATGCGCTCCATGTTGTCCACCTCGGACTGCTGGGCGTCGACCATTCCCTGGGCGAAGGTGGTGACCAGCTCCTCGTCGCCCAGCTCCACCTCGGCCTCGGCCATCTCGATCCCGCCGAGGTGGTGGGCGATCATCAGCTCCAGGAACAGGACCTCCGCCTCCTGACCCTCGGCGTCGGCCAGCCGCACGAGCTCCTCCTCGGAGGCCCACCCCGGCATGGTCTCGGGCACCTCGCCCTCACCGCCGCCGTGGTCGTGGTCGGCCATCCAGGTCATCGGAGGTTCGGAGGCGCGCGCGTTGAGCCCCCACGCGCTCAGCCAGCCCTGCATCATGCCGATCTGCGCCTGCTGGGTCCGCGCCATGTCCGTGGAGATGGTCAGCATCTCGACGTCGTCGGTCTTCTCCATGATGACCAGCGACATGTCCACGGCCTGGGCGTGGTGCGTGCTCATGTCGCGCAGGAAACCGGCGTCGGCGCTGGTGTCCAGCGGGTACGACGGGCGCCCCACGAGCAGACCCCCGGCCAGGGCCAGGATGACCAGTGTCACGGTCAACCAGAGCGGCACGGAGCGGCCGGGGGCGGAGGGCGCCTCGGCACCGCCGCCGTCCTCCGGAACCGCGTCGGGCGCGGCCGACTCGTCCTCGTACGACCCCTCGTCGGAACGGTCGGAGTCTGCCCCGGTCACATGCCCCATCAGAACCACCCTGGTCAAATCGCACCACTCTGATGCCAAAGTAGAGGATAGGAAAGTCCCATTCGACCACATCCAGCCCAGGAGACCCAGTGGCCAAGAAGACGAAGGCGGAGGAGCGTCGCGCTCGCGCCGCCGCCCTGCGGGAAGAGCAGCGCAAGAAGGAACGCCGCGCCAAGATCCTCAAGATCGCCGGGATCAGCGTAGCCTCCGCGGCGGTCCTGGGTCTCCTGGGAACCGCGGTCTTCATGGAGTTCCGCTCCCGCAACATCGACGGCGTACAGGAGTACGCCATCGACGAGTACAACCACGTGCCGGACGGGCAGCGCGTGGACTACGCCCAGTCCCCGCCGGTCGGCGGCCAGCACTGGAACAGATGGCAGAACTGCGGCGTGTACACCGAGCCGCTGATGTCGGAGTTCGCGGTCCACTCCCTGGAGCACGGCGCGGTCTGGATCACCTACGAGCCCGACCTCGCCGAGGACCAGATCGAGGCGCTCCAGGGCTTCTACAACCCCGGCGACTACCTGGTCATCAGCCCCTACGAGGGTGACATGCCCGCCCCGATCGTGGCCTCCAGCTGGGGCCGCCAGATCACCGCCGACCGGGCCGACGACGAGAACCTGGCCCGCTACGTCCAGTTCTACGAGCGCGGCGGGGACGTCCCCGAGCCCGGGGCCGCCTGCTCCGGCTCCATCTCGTTCACCGCGGCCGAGATCGAGGCCGAACTGGCCGAGGACGGGCCGGACGCCGAGTCCCTCCAGGGCGCGGACAGCGACGAGTCCGGCTCCGACACCGACAACGAGGACACCGACACCGAGGGTGCCGACGAGGCCCGCGAGGACGAGGACGGCGGGGAGTAGGGTCCCGGCGACACGAGTCCGGACGTCCCACCGACACACCGAAGCGGGGCCGGCAGGCGCACACCGCCCCGGCCCCGTACGAGTGCGGACGCCGCCCGCGCGGTCACCGCGGGCTGTCGGCCCGCTCCTCCAGGTGCTCGGCGATCAGGTCGCTCAGTGTGGAGAGCGCCGGGGCGGGCGCTCCGTAGGAGGGCGGCACGGTCAGTTCGACGTACGCCTCGCGTTCGACCGCCGTGTACATGGTGGGGGCGTCCTCGGGCTGGGGGAGCCACGCCACACCGTTGACCTCCTCCAGGACCGAGTCCATCTCCAGGGAGGAGGGGCGGGGCACGCCGCACCGCAGGCCGATGGGCGGGTCGCCCCAGGCCGCCATCACCTGCGACTCGGGCTGGACCGTCGCGCGCCGCGCGTCGAGCAGGGTGTCGGGCAGGTCGGCGACCAGGGCCGCACAGGCCTCCGTCGTCACGCCGTCCGTCTCGGGCGGCTGCATCTGCACGGTCTGCCCTCCGCATCCGGCCGTCACCAGGACCACGGCCAGGGCCGCTCCGAAGTAGCGCTTGGGCACGGGCAACCTCGCTCCGTCGACTCGGTCGACCTCAGATGTTGACGATGGGACAGGTAAGGGTACGGGCGATACCGTCCAGGCGCTGGATGCGCGCGACCACCAGGGACCCCAGGGAGTCCATGTCCTCGGCTCGCGCCTGCACGATCACATCGTAGGGACCCGTGACGTCGTTGGCCTGGTCGACCCCCGCGATCCCGCGCACACGCTCGGCGACCTCGGCGGACTGGCCCACCTCGGTCTGGATCAGGATGTATGCCTGCACCATGATGACTTCTCCTTCGTGCCGAGCCGGGGGCGCCGAACGGACGCGGCCCGGCCGGAGGGCACAGCCGATGACGGACGGGTGACGAACGTGGGGGCCTGACCACGGGGTCTAGACCACTGCGCCGGAGCGTCACCGTACCCTGATCTGTGTGTTGAGCACCATTGGGGGTCTTGGCGAGTTCGCTCTCATCACGCGCGTGACGAGCCAATTCCCCAGGACGGACGACGTAATCCTCGGACCCGGCGACGACGCCGCGGTCGTGGCCGCGCCCGACGGGCGTACGGTCGCGACCACGGACCTCCTGGTCGAGGGCCGCCACTTCCGAAGGGACTGGTCCAGCGCCCGCGACGTCGGGCACCGCGCGGTGGCGCAGAACTACGCCGACGTGGCGGCCATGGGCGCTCGCCCCACGGGACTGCTCATCGGTTTCGCCGCGCCCCCCGAACTCCCGGTGGCGTGGGCCGAGGAGTTCACCGCCGGTGTGCGCGACGAGTGCGCGCTGGCCGGCGGCGCGGTGGTCGGCGGGGACACGGTGGGGTCGCGGACCCTCACGATCGCGGTCACGGCCCTGGGCGACCTCGAAGGACGGGCTCCGGTCCGCCGCGACGGGGCCCGGCCCGGTGACGTCGTCGCCTACACGGGACACCTGGGCCTGTCCGCCGCCGGACTCGCCCTGCTGGAGCGGGGGTTGGACGGGCCGGCGCTGTGCCTGTCCGAGCACCGGCGCCCGAGCCCGCCCTACGCCGCGGGGCCGGAGGCGGCCCGGCTCGGGGCGACCGCCATGCTCGACGTCAGTGACGGACTGGCCCAGGACCTGGGGCACGTCTGCCGGGCCAGCGGCGTGAGCGTCCGGCTGGAGGCCGAGGCGCTGCGCCCCGAGCCGGAACTCCTCGAAGCCGTCCGTGTACTCGGGGCTCCCACGGGGAAGGCTGTGGACGCCGCCCGCCGCCTGATGGTGGGCGGCGGTGAGGACCACGCGCTCGCGGCGGTCTTCCCGCCCGAGGCCGTGCTCCCGGAGCACTGGCATCGCGTGGGGACCGTGGGCGAGACCCCGGAGACCGGCACGCGCTCCGCCGTCACGGTCGACGGGAACGCGGTCGAACACGGTGGGTGGGATCATTTCCGGCGGGACTGACCCCGTTTTGGATTTGTCCTGTTTGGTGATCACGCTAGGCTTTGCCATCGCGGTCAGCGTCGGCCTCCGGGCGAGAACCCGCCCACGCGGGGCGCGGACCCGTGGCGGTCCACCCGAGGCGAGACCCCCGGTCGGCACGGCCGTCGGCCCGGGGCGGGCACGGCCAGCGGAACAACGTCGGAAGGCGGCACATGGGGCGGCATGGCTAGGCGGCACGGCCATCGTCGTGGAGCACACCGCAGCGAACCGGAGAACGCCGGCGCGCTGCGGAGGATCGGTGGACTCCTGGAGAGCACGGTCCCCAAACGGGTCGAACCGCCGAGGCTGCTCAACGTCCTCGTCGTCTCCGGGGTGATCCTGGGGCTGCTCCTGTTCGGCTACAGCACCACCCAGATCTACCTCCAGTTCGGCGGACCGCCCGGCGCGACGCAGGCCCCCGGGCCCGACGACGCCGCCCCCACCCAGGACGCCTCCCCGCGGCCGGATCACGGCGGAGCCTCGTCGGGGGAGGGCGCGGGCGGCCCGCAGACCCAGGGCGGGTCGGAGCCCACCGCCGTCTCCTACCAGGTCATGGACGTGACGTCGGTCGGTTTCACCGGGAGGGTGACCGTCACCAACACCTCCCGGACCCGACTGGACGCGTGGGAGCTGGCGCTCGCCTTCCGCAGCGCCGACGTCACCGAGGTGCACGACGCCGACTGGGAACCGCTGGAGGACGGCATCCTCGCCCGCCAGTCCGGGACCGAGGGCCACCTGGAGCCCGGGGAGTCGGCCACGCTCACCTTCGACGCGATCGGTGCCTCCCAGAGCCCGGTCCGGTGCTCCCTGAACGGGCACGTGTGCGACCTGTAGACCGGCGGCCCGGGAGCTTTCCTTCAGCCCGCCGCTCGCTCCGCACACCCCGCCCCGAGCAGCACGAAGGCCCCCCGACGGAGTCGGAGGGCCCTTCGAGGACTACGGGTGGGAGGGACCCTAGCGGGTCACCTTGCCAGCCTTGATGCACGAGGTGCACGCGTTCACGCGCTTGGGCGTGCCGCCCACGCGGGTGCGAACGGTCTGGATGTTGGGGTTCCAGCGGCGGCGGGTGCGACGGTGCGAGTGGGAAACACTGTTACCGAACCCTGGTCCCTTGCCGCAGACGTCGCAGACGGAAGCCACGGTAACTCCATTCAAGTGCTCGGGATCGCGCACGTCGCCGCACGCGAGAGGTCATCCGGCCGGAGGAGGCCGGGTGGGCAGGTTGGCGAGGACACCAACCGTGGAAGAGTACACGAGGGACATGCCCGAAGGTGGAATCAGACCACTGGCGGGCGTCCGTACGCGCAACGGCGAGAAGAGGCGCGGCCGAGGCCGCACACACCCACCGGAGCATCGAGATCAGCCACGCGGGCATGGCGAAAACGCGATGAACTCTGACGAGTATACCCCGGGTGCAACGTTCCGTTGCCCATGCTCAGCCTGACGCCGGTCGTCGCACCGGAGGTCTACGGTGACAGTGACGGTCGACCCCACGCAACCGGGACGGGAACCACAGTGAGCACCTGGGACGAGCCGCTGCGCAAAGGACCGCTCGGCGGCAGGACGGCGAAGGCACTCGCCGACAAACTCGACCTGCACACCCTCGGCGACCTGCTGCGCTACTATCCGCGCCGCTATGACCGCCGGGGCGAACTCACCGACCTCGCGCTGTTGCGGGAGGGCGAGGACGTCACCGTGCAGGCCAAGGTCCTGGACGCCCGGCGGCGCACCATCCCCGCCCGCCAGGGGCGGCGCCGCATGGACATGTTGGAGGCCACCGTCACGGACGGCACCGGCCGCCTCCACCTGACCTTCTTCAACCGGGGCTCCCACCACCAGAACACCCTCGTCCCCGGGCGGCTGGCCATGTTCTCCGGCCGGGTCTCCACCTTCAAGGGTCGCCGCCAGCTCGACCACCCCGAGTACGTGCTGTTGGACGACGAGGGCCTGGAGGGCGAGGCGGCCCGCGCCTACGCCAACGAGCTCATCCCCGTCTACCCGGCGGTCAAGGGGCTGGACTCCGCCACCATCGCCCGGTCGGTCGGGGTGGCCCTCGACTACGCGGTGGACCTCCCCGACCCCCTCCCCCCGGAACTGCGCGAGAGCAGGGGGCTGCTGGGTGTCCACGAGGCCCTGGTGCGCGTGCACCGGCCCGCCGAGTGGTCCGAGGTCGCGGCCGCACGGCGCCGTCTGAAGTGGGACGAGGCCTTCGTGCTCCAGCTCGCCCTGGCCCAGCGGCGCCAGCAGGCGCAGGAGCTGCCCGCCCGTCCCCGGCCAGGCGCGGACGGAGGTCTCCTGGACGCCTTCGACGCCCAGCTGCCGTTCACACTCACCGACGGCCAGCGGGAGGTGGGCGAACGGCTGGCCGAGCGACTCGACGCCACCCACCCCATGCACTGCCTGCTCCAGGGCGACGTCGGCGCGGGCAAGACCCTGGTGGCACTGCGCGCCATGCTGCGGGTGGTCGACTCCGGTGGCCAGGCGGTCATGCTCGCTCCCACCGAGGTCCTGGCCCAGCAGCACCACCGGTCCATCGGCGCGATGCTCGGGGCGCTCGGCCGGGCCGGGCAGATCGACGGCGCCGACACCGCCACCCGTGTCGCCCTGCTCACCGGGTCCATGAACACCGCCGCCCGGCGCGAGGCCCTGCTGGAGGCCGCGTCGGGCCAGGCGGGGATCGTCGTCGGCACCCACGCCCTGCTCCAGGAACACGTCTCCTTCGCCGACCTGGGCCTGGTCGTCGTGGACGAGCAGCACCGCTTCGGTGTGGAGCAGCGCGACGCCCTGCGGGAGAAGGCCAGGGACGGTCGCCCCCACGTGCTGGTGATGACCGCCACACCCATCCCGAGGACCGTCGCGATGACCGTCTACGGCGACCTGGACGTGGTGGCCCTCACTCAGCTGCCCCAGGGGCGCGCGCCGATCTCCACCCACGTGGTCCCCGCCCACGAGAAGCCGCACTTCCTCACCCGTGCCTGGGAACGCGTCCGTGAGGAGGTGGGCCGGGGGCGGCAGGCCTTCGTGGTCTGCCCCCGGATCGGGGACGGTTCCGGCGGCACGGAGGCCGGTGACGAGGTCGACACCCCGCCCGAGGACGCGCCTGCGGGCGCCCGGCCCCCGCTGGCGGTGCTGGACGTGCTGACCCGCCTCCGGGAGGGGCCGCTGGCGGACGTGCGGGTGGAGGCGCTGCACGGGCGGATGGCCCCGGACGACAAGGACGCCGTGATGCGCCGCCTGACCTCCGGCCAGACCGACGTGGTCGTCTCCACGACCGTCATCGAGGTCGGTGTGGACGTGCCCAACGCCACGGTCATGGCGATCATGGACGCCGACCGGTTCGGGATCTCGCAGTTGCACCAGCTGCGCGGACGGGTCGGTCGGGGGACCCTGCCGGGGCTGTGCCTGCTGGTCACCGAGGCCGAGGAGGGCAGCCCCGCTCGCGAGCGCCTGGCCGCCGTGGCCTCGACCACGGACGGGTTCGAGCTGTCCCGCGCCGACCTGGAGATGCGCCGGGAGGGCGACGTGCTCGGCGACGCCCAGTCCGGCTCCCGTTCGAGTCTGCGGATGCTCACGCTGGTCAAGGACGAGGAACTCATCGGTGAGGCGCGTGAGGAGGCCACCCGCCTGGTGGAGCGGGACCCCGGTCTGACCGGGCACCCGCCGCTGGCGCGGGCCCTGGAGGCCCTGCTGCCGGAGGAGCGCGCCGAGTACCTCGACAAGACCTGACGCCCCGCGCCGGCGTGCCCCGGAGCGCACTACCGTGGGGCCATGACCCGCATCATCGCCGGGGCGGCGGGCGGACGGCGCATCTGCGCCCCCGACGGCCGCACCACCCGACCCACCAGCGACCGCGCCCGCGAGGCCCTGTTCGCCTCCGTCCAGTCCGACCTCGGCTCGCTTGACGGACTCCGTGTGATGGACCTCTACGCGGGGTCCGGGGCGATCGGCCTGGAGGCCCTGTCGCGCGGCGCCGCGCACGCGCTGCTCGTCGAGGCGGACGCCAGGGCGGCCCGGGTGGTGAGGGAGAACATCGCCACACTCCGGCTCCCCGGGGCGCGGCTCGCGGCCGACCGGGTGGAACGGGTGCTGGCGCGCGGCAACACCGATGCCCCCTACGACCTGGTGGTGGCCGACCCCCCGTACGCGGTCACCGACGAGGAGGTGGCCTCGGTGTTGTCGGCCCTGGTCGAGCAGGGGTGGTTGGCCGAGGACGCGGTGCTCGTGGTGGAGCGGTCCAAGCGCGGTCCCGAACCCCTCTGGCCCGAGGGCGTCGAGCGGGACCGCAGCCGCAAGTACGGCGAGGCGATCCTCTGGTACGCCCGCGTCACCGGGTAGATACCGGGTGAAAGGGACGTTTTTCGGCGCTTTCCGGGGGAAGGTTCACACGACCCGGCGGAGGAGAGGTCCGTTGCCGGGTCGTGTGAAAGCGGACACGGGGGACCACTAAGTGGGAGTTGCCCGAAATCGGGCGGATAGGAGCCCCTACGATCGCTGTACCCGTGAGTAGTACCTGAGAGGGGCGATCCACCGTGCGCCGAGTCGTCTGTCCGGGCTCCTTCGACCCGGTCACCTACGGACACATCGACATCATCGGGCGAGCAGCCAAGCAGTACGACGAGGTCATCGCCGCCGTACTCAACAACGTCAACAAGCGTGGGCTCTTCACCGTCCCCGAGAAGCTCGACATGCTCACCGAGGGCACCGCCGAGTTCGACAACGTCCGGGTCACCGAGTTCGACGGGCTCCTCGTCGACTTCTGCCGGGAGAACGGGGTCGAGACCATCGTGCGCAGCCTGCGCTCGGTCAGCGACTTCGACTACGAACTCCAGATCGCGCAGATGAACTACCGGCTCTCCGGTGTGGAGACCGTCTTCATGACGGCCAACCCGCAGTACTCCTTCCTGTCGTCCAGCCTGGTCCGCGAGATCGCCCAGCACAGGGGAGACGTCTCCAGCCTGGTCACCCCGTACGTCCAGGGGCGCCTCCGCGAGAAGTACGCCGAGCGCGAGCGCGAATAGCCCCCGCACCCCGCCCCGGGGGCGGCTTCGGGGGCCTGATTTGGGTGGTCGGGGACATGGTAGGTAGAATCTGGGTTCGACCATGGGCGTCGCCGGTCCTCGGCGTGCGCTCTGGCCGGTCAGCACCACCGCGTCAGCCCGACGCCCACCATGTCGGCGGCTGTGTGCCCGGCACCCGGAACTCTCCTGAAAGCGCGATCACCCTGTCTCGTCTAGATGCCCGCGACCCGTACGTGGTCGACACCCGCCAGCTGGGCCGCCAGCCGGGTTCGATGCGTACCGTCAACCGAATCGTGACCGTCCCCGAGGCGCTCGAGACGGCGATGGCCAGCGTGCCCAAGGGCCAGGAGATCGAGCTGGACCTTCGCCTGGAGGCGGTGATGGAGGGCGTTCTCGTCACCGGGACCGTCACCGGCGGCCTCACGGCGGAGTGCTCCCGCTGCCTCGACCCCCTCTCCGAGGAGCTGGAGGCGAACTTCCAGGAGATGTACCGCTACGCCGCCGACGACGAAGTGAGCGTCGGAAGCGACGAGGACGCGGGCGACGACGATGAGGACTACTATCTAGAGGGCGATCTGCTCGACCTCGAACCGGTGGTCCGAGACGCCGTCGTGCTCGCGCTCCCACTCTCACCGCTGTGCGGCCCGGACTGCCCCGGCCTGTGCGCCGAGTGCGGTGTCAAACTCGCCGACGCCGGACCCGATCACGGTCACGGCGACGGTGTCGACCCGCGTTGGGAAGCGCTCCGCGACATCGCGGAGAAGCCCGACCAGCAGTGAGTCAGTGATCCGATCGCGCGCGGTACCCGCAGGGGCCGCCGACGACCGGGACACACCCTCCCCGCCACAGCGCGCGGGGTGACCAGATAAGCGACCTCCCGCGCACGCGGGGGTGACCCAGGAGGATTGAAGTGGCCGTCCCGAAGCGGAAGATGTCGCGGAGCAACACCCGGACCCGCCGTTCCCAGTGGAAGGCGTCGCGCCCGGTGCTGGTCAACTGCCCGCGCTGCCGTGACCCGAAGCAGCCCCACATCGCGTGCCCGACCTGCGGCACCTACAACAACCGCCAGGTCACCAACCCGGCCTAACCCGGACGTGCCAGGCTTCGGGCCCCGTGCCCGATCCCGTACACCCGGACATCATCGGGGCGGAACCCTCAGAGGGCTCCGCCCCGAAGTGCTGTCCGGGAACGGCCGTACCGTGGGCCTGTGTCCCCAGGGCTTTGTAGAGTGAACCCCACGGGCCCCGGAGACACCGCGGCCCGTGGTGTCCGACACCGGTGGTCCCGGTCCCACAGGGGCTCCCGAGATCGTGGTGGCCGCCGGGGGAGCACGCTCCCGCGACGATCACCTCGTTTTCGAGCGTCCTGGTCGGGTCGGGGATCACCTCCACCTTCGCGCGCCGTCCGTCGGCGCGCCCAACCGGGAAGCGAACCCGCGTGGCCAGTCAACTCTCCGTCTCCGAGACCAGGTCCTTCCAGCGCGCGATCGGGGTCGAGGTGGACGCCAAGATCCTGCTCCGGGCCCTGACCCACCGCTCCTACGCCTACGAGAAGGGCGGGCTGCCCACCAACGAGCGCCTGGAGTTCCTCGGCGACTCCGTGCTCGGCCTGGTGGTCACCGACACCCTCTTCCGCAAGCACCCCGACCTTCCGGAGGGGCAGCTCGCCAAGCTGCGTGCCGCCGTCGTCAACATGCGGGCCCTGGCCGACGTCGCCCGGGGGCTGGGCATCGGCGAGTACATCCGCCTCGGCCGGGGCGAGGAGGGCACCGGGGGTCGCGACAAGTCGTCGATCCTCGCGGACACCCTGGAGGCGATCATCGGCGCCGTGTACCTGGACCGCGGCCTGGACGTGGCCTCGGAGTTCGTGCACCGGCTGTTCGACCCGCTGATCGCCACCGCCTCCGGCCTGGGCGCCGGTCTGGACTGGAAGACCTCCCTCCAGGAACTCACCGCCGCCGAGATGCTCGGTGTGCCCGAGTACCACGTGGACGAGAGCGGCCCCGACCACCAGAAGACCTTCCGCGCGACCGTCCGGGTGGCGGGGGAGAGCTACGGCCTCGGCGAGGGGCGCAGCAAGAAGGAGGCCGAGCAGCAGGCCGCCGAGTCCGCGTGGAAGGCCATCCGGGCCCGCGCGGACCGCGCCGCCGAGCAGGCCAAGGGCAAGTCGAGCCCCAGCGGGCAGGGCTGAGGCGTGCCCGAACTCCCCGAGGTGGAGGTGGTCCGGCGGGGCCTGGCCGAGCACGCGGTGGGGCGCCGGATCGGCGCCGTCGAGGTGCTGCACACGCGGTCGGTCCGCCGTCACGAACCCGGTCCCGCCGACTTCGCGGCGCGCCTGGGCGGCCAGACCCCCACGGCGGTACGGCGCCGAGGCAAGTACATGTGGCTGGTGCTGGACGGCGGCGACCTGCTCCTGACCCATCTGGGCATGAGCGGGCAGATGCTGGTGCAGCCGCAGGGCAAGCCGGACGAGCGCCACCTGCGGGTGCGGATGCCGCTGGCGGACGGCAACGAGCTGCGCTTCGTCGACCAGCGCACCTTCGGTCACCTGCTGCTGGACCGCGAGGGCGAGCGGCCCGAGGTGCCGTCGTCGGTGGACCACATCGCCCTGGACCCGTTGGACCCCGCCTTCGTCCCGGAGGCGTTCGTCCGCGCGCTGCGGGCCAAGCGCACCGAGGTGAAGCGGGCGCTGCTGGACCAGACACTGATCAGCGGGGTCGGCAACATCTACGCGGACGAGGCGCTGTGGCGTTCGCGGCTGCACTGGGCCCGTTCCACGCGGGGTCTGTCCAACGCCCGGGCCCTGGAACTGCTGGGCCACGTCACCGACGTGATGACCGAGGCGCTGGACGTCGGCGGGACCACGTTCGACGGGCTGTACGTCAACGTCAACGGCGAGAGCGGCTACTTCGCACGCGGGCTCAACGCCTACGGCAGGCGCGACGAGCCCTGCGGGCGCTGCGGCACGCCGATGGTGCGGGAGGCGTTCATGAACCGCTCCTCGTTCAGCTGCCCGCACTGCCAGCGGCGGCCCCGCTGACCAGGACCACCGAGCGCGTACCCGTCAATGGCGAATACTGGGATCTGGCGGCCCCGACCGGAGCCCGCGCCTAGATGAGTGATTCCAAGGGGTCAGTGATCGTAAGCGGTCAATGAGCGTAGGACCGGCTGGCCGGTGCGGTCGTTGTGCCAGACCACGGCG